>JADKAC010000006.1 GCA_016715425.1 Bacteroidota bacterium | reverse complement strand
ATTGAAAATTGTCTTGAATTATTTGAAAGTCATGGACATTGAGCAAGGGATCAAAAATCGTATAGAAAATCCGGATCTATATATACCGGTGACTGCTTGAAAATTATTTAATCTCTATATACCGCTAAAACCTATTCGGAGATTCGTCATCACCCATCTTTGAAAAGGATCCTGGGCGGTATTTTTATTTATTACAAAAACGTATTTTTAAAATGCAAAACATTCCACTGGTAGAAAGACTTCGTCCTAAAACATTAGATGAATTTGAAGGTCAAAGCAACATTTAGTTGGTGAAGAAAGTATTGCGAAAAATGATTGAGACCGGCAATCCATCTTCAATGATTTTATGGGGCCACCGGGAGTTGGAAAACTACTTTACAAATATTATTGCAGGTGCTACCAATATTCCCTTTCTGTTGCATTGGAGTGCAATTTCATCCGGAGTAAAGATGTAAACAAGTAATAGAAACTGCAGGTAAAAGCGGAAAATTTTATTGTTTATTGATGAAATTCACCGATTCAATAAAGCACAACAAGATTCATTGTTGGGAGCTGTAGAAAAAGGAAAATTATTTTAATTGGAGCAACAACAGAGAACCCATCGTTCGAAGTGATTTCTGCATTGTTATCCGATGTCATGTCTATATTCTTAAAGACTTTTCTAAAATAGAATTAGAAGCCCTTTTAAATAAAGCATTGAAAACATGTAGTGTTAAGTAAACGAAGTATTGTATTGCAGGAAATTGAAGTAATCATTCGTTTTCCGGTGGCGATGCACGTAAATTATTAAACAATAGTAGAACTTGTTTGCGATTCGGAAGATGCGAATGAATTAATTATCACTGATGCATTAGTAATGGAAGTATTGCAGACGAAAACCGCTCTATATGATAAGCAAGGTGAAATGCATTATGATATAATTTCGCTTTTATAAAATCTATTCGAGGTAGCGATCCGAATGCGGCGGTGCATTATTTAACACGGATGATGGAAGGGGAGAGGATCCGAAATTTATTGCCTGACGATTATTAATTTGCCAGTTGAAGATATTGGTAATGCAAATCCTAATGCATTGTTACTTGCAACAGCATGTTTTCAAGCGGTGAATACAGCGGGATATCCTGAATGTAGTCTTACACTTTCGCAGACAACAATTTATCTCGCTACTTCAGTAAAAGTGCACCAGCATACGCTGCTTTGCAACAGCAAAAAATATATCGGGAAACAGGCACTTATCCGTGCCTCTGCATTTGCGCAACGCACCTACTTCACTGATGAAAAATGGATTATGGAAAAGATTATATGTCTGCGCATTCTACGATAATAATTTTATTGAGCAAGAATTTTTACCTAGAAGAAATTAAAGCTAAAAACAATTATATGAACCCGGGAAAATCCGCTGAAGTGAAAACAAAGAAATTTTTTGAAGGAGAGATGGAAAGGGAAGTATGTATTGAAATTTCTGTAATAGTAGAACTGTCGAATTGTGTAATCGTTGAAAAGCGAAAGCAAAAGGCGAATGCAATAGCTTGTTATGTGTATTAATGAAAAGTTCAATTGAGACTCAGACTAATACATAACATGAAATATTTTTCCATTAGGGATTAAAGGGTTAAGCCCTTGATTTGTTAAGGTTGTTGTATTTAAGCTTTAATTTTTTCTTCAACCAGTTATTTTACAATTAGAATACTTCAATTCAAAACCCACATATTTCTATCTTTAAAAATATTCAACTATGAACCGAAAACTTGATGAAGAAATGTGGAAGATGGCTTGAGGTATGCATTGCTTTAAACGCCATCTGTTTGCTTATATCGTAGTAAATATTTTCCTTGTCGGATTGTATTTCTCAAATTACAAGCAAGGGGAAACTGCGGGTTATTGGTTCATCTATCCATTGTTCGGTTAGTATTGATTGGCTTTTAATTATTGGTCTGCTTAACGTGATGATATAGGTGCTAAGCTTGATACAGAATACAATAAGATTAAAGAAAAATATGGTAAGGAAAAACAAGATTCCGACACAATCCTATAATAGTTTTCTATTCTCAACATTCTCCACCTTATGGCAGATTTGTCATTGCATTAAGACTATAATTTACTCTCTCCACAAAAATGTCCGACAAAATCCGGTGGTATAGTAATCGTACAGGGCTGACGTCAGACTCCTTTATGACTCGTACAAAAATTAAAACTCAATATGGCAAAAAGTAAAATCTCAACATTCAGCCTTTGGTTGATCGTGTAGTAATTCAAGCTGTTGCTGCAGGAAAAGCACCACTAAAAAGTGGTTTGTATATTCCTGAATCTGCAAAAAGAAACCACAGAAAGGAATAGTGGTAGCCGCCGGACCGGCCAAAAGATGAGCCCGTAAATTTGAGGCGTTGGCGAAACTGTTTTATACGGAAAGTATGCAGGTACAGAAATCACTATTGATGGAAAAGAATATCTCATCATGCGTGAAAGCGACATCTTCTCAATCATCTAATTAAATAATTTTATTAAACAAGTAATTAAATTAAAATACTATGGCAAAAATAATTCCTTCGATACTGAAGCAAGAGAAAAATTAAAAGTGGTGTTGACCAATTGGCCATCGCCTAAAAGTAACCTTTAGGCCCAAAAGGTCGCAATGTGGTTATTGAAAAAATATGGCGCACCTGGCAGTTGCCATGATGGTGTTACAGTTGCAAAAGAAATTGAACTTGAAGATGCAATGAAAATATGGTAAAAAATGGTGAAAGAAGTGGTTTTAAAACCGGCGATGCAGCAGGTGATGGAACTACTACAGCAACAGTTTTAGCACAGGCAATTATGACCTCCCAGGATTAAAAATGTGCAGCAGGTGCAAAACCCACTGGATTTAAAAAGAGGAATTGATAAAGCTGTTTTAGCTGTTGTTGAAGATTTGAAAACAAGCTAAAAATGTTGGAAACGACAATAGCAAAATTCAACAAGTAGCTTCCATTTCTGCAAACAATGATTTCTACACTGAAAAATTAATTTGCTGAGGCAATGGTGAAAGTTTCTAAGATGGTGTTATCACTGTTGAAGAAGCAAAAGGTACAGAAACTTATGTGGATGTAGTAGAAGGTATGCACTCGATCGTGGTTATATATCGCCATACTTCTTATTACCAATGCAGAACAAATGGTAGCAGAGATGGACAGACCATATATTTTGATTCATGACAAGAAGATCAGCACAATGAAAGACTTGTTGCCGATATTAGAAAAAAAGTTGCTCAACAAGGTGCCCTTTATTAATCATTGCGGAAGATATTGATGGTGAAGCATTGACAACTTTAGTGGTAATAAAATTCGTGGTACACTCAAAATTTGTGCAGTAAAAGCTCCCGGTTTTGGGTGATCGCAGAAAAGAAATGCTGGAAGATATTGCAGTGTTAACCGGAGGAACTGTTATTAGTGAGGATAAAGATCTTAAATTGGAAACTGCTGATTTGACTTCATTAGGTCGTGCAGAAAAAATTTCTGTAGATAAGGACAATACAATTATCGTAAATGGCTCAGGTAAAAAAGATGCTATTAAAGCTCGTATTTCTAGATAAGATCAATAGCTGAATCAACTACATCTGATTACGATAAAGAAAAATTGCAGGAACGTCTTGCAAAAAATTAGTGGTGGTGTTGCAGTGCTATATGGGGTGCTGCTACCGAAGTGAAATGAAAGAAAGAAAGATAGAGTGGATGATGCCTTAGCTGCAACTCGTGCTGCGGTGGAAGAAGGAATTGTTCCCGTGGTAGTGTAGTTTATATTCGTGCAATTGAATCATTGATAAAGTGAAAACAGCAAATGCCGATGAGAAAACAGGTGTTGCAATTGTAGGCAGAGCATTAGAAGAACCATTGCGTCAGATAGTTGCAAATGCAGGAATTGAAGGTTCTATTATTTTGCAAAAAGTGAAAGAAGGAAAAGGATTACGGATTTAATGCTCGCACAGAAAAATTTGAAAACTTATTGAAAGCAGGTGTTATTGATCCGGTGAAAGTAAGTCGTATTGCATTAGAAAATGCGGCTTCAATCGCAGGATTATTATTGACTACTGAATGCACAATAGTGGATAAAGCCAGAGAAGAAAGATGCCATGCTCAATGGGTGGGGAATGGATGGAATGATGTAATTCATTGTCTTATAGAATAAAAAAACCTCACGATTTCGTGAGGTTTTTTTGAATTAAATATATCATTTCCAGATACCAATATCCCTCCACTAATGGCGAGAAAATATATCTGATAGCTCGAATCAATCAACCACAGCTTCAATGATTTTCTGGTAAAGCATATTTATACCGTAAGAGGCAGATTAAAAAATACGCCTATCCAAAGTCCGAAAGTAAATCCACTCATGAAGCTTGTACTGTGTGCTGTCATTCCGCAAAACAGCAAGACCAATAATCATAACTAACATAAGTACAGCTGAACCGAATATTTGAAACATATCTTACATTCTTTAAATCATTATTAGTGAGTCCAACTTCTTTGCCAGTTTTACTAAATAAAACAGGACTGTACCAAAGTGCACCTAATACAAATGCAATAACTGTACATACTATTACAGCCGGATAATTGATGTTTGAATAATCAATAATTGTGGGTTTTTGTTGTTAAATAAATAACTATTCTATAGCTCCCGAATTTATCCGGGGAGGGCAATAATTTGAATATTCTCATCACTTAGTTTATCTGCTTTTTTTGGGCATGGGTTTATACCTTCGGCATGTTGAATAGCGGCAAGTAAATCACCTTTAAAGATTCTTTTCACAGATGCATAGTACGTTAATAAATCAATGCCATCTGCTTTTTTCTGCACTATGGCATTTGGTTCCGCAGTTTTCATCCCGATAGGTTTTACATCTGTTGTGGTAGCTAATGCCGTCCCTGTAGTTGAAGTTGTTGTAGCTTTCTTTGTAGTAGAACAAGAATTAAAAACAGAAGTGCTGTTCCAAAATAATTGTACTGAAAAAATAATTTATGCATATAAAAAAGTTTATTGTTAGGAACTGAAAATACAATTTTAAAAAATTTAATTGAAATTCAACATGTAAAAAATACTTTAGGATTTACATACTAACCAGTTTCTTCCTTTCACCTGCTTGTTGACGCCACATCGCAAAGTACAATCCTTTCAATTCCACCAACTCATTATGAGTTCCGGTTTCTATGATTTTTCCTTGTTCCAAAACATAAATTCTATCGGCATGCATAATGGTACTTAACCTGTGTGCGATGATGATACTGATTTGATTTCCTAATGATGACACATCACGAATTGTGGAAGTAACTTCTTCTTCTGTAATTGAATCTAATGAGGAAGTTGCTTCATCAAAAATTAATAATGCAGGATTGCGCAATAATGCTCTTGCAATAGATACTCTTTGTTTTTCTCCTCCGGATAATTTTAAACCACCTTCACCGATTAAAGTATCTAATCCATTTTCCGCTCTGGTTAATAAATTTGTACAACTTGCTTTTTTTAATACATCAATAAGGTCTTCCTCTGTTGCTTCGGGATTTACAAATAATAAATTTTCACGAATGGTACCTGAAAATAATTGGGTGTCCTGTGTTACAAATCCAATTTGATTGCGCAGCATATTAAAATCAATACTGTTTTCATCTTTGCCGTTATAAAATATCTTTCCTTTTTGCGGACGATATAATCCAACCAATAATTTCATCATCGTGCTTTTGCCTGCTCCTGATGGACCAACGAATGCAATAGTTTCTCCACTGCGCACTTTAAAGCTGATATCCTGCACTGCATTTACTGAAGCAGTTTTATGTTTAAATTGTACATGATCAAATTCCAAATTAGTAACTCTTCCTAATTGCTGCGGATTTTTGCCATCAATTCCGGTTGCTTTGACATTAATGTTTCAAAATTATTTAAGGATGCTTCGGCTTCACGATACGACAATAATATATTTCCAATTTCCTGTAATGGACCAAATACAAAGAAGGAAAAGAATTGCATCATTACTAATTGGCCTGCATTCATTTCATTTCTAAAAACCAACCATAACAGCATAAATAAAATTACTTGCCGCAATGTATTTACAAATGTGCCTTGTATAAAACTGATACTGCGAATGCGTTTTACTTTAGTGAGTTCTAAACCGAGAATTCTGTAAGTGTTTTTATTTAATCTGTTTACTTCTTGTTCAGTTAATCCTAAACTCTTCACCAATTCAATATTGCGTAAACTTTCTGTTGTTGCTCCGGCTAATGCAGTAGTTTGCCCAACAATACGTTTTTGAATTACTTTTATTTGTTTACTCAATACATTGGTCAACAGAGTAAGAATTAAAATGCCGCCGAAATAAATAATAGGTAAAGACCAATGAATACCACTTGCAATAATTGCTACAAAACCAATACTTACAATTGTTGGAAATAATACATTTACAAAACCACTCATGAACTTTTCAGTATCGGTTCTTACTTTTTGTAAAATGCTAAGCGTTTCTCCACTGCGTTGATCTTCAAATTCCTGATAGGGAAGTTTCATTGCATGTTGCAAACCATCGGTGAACATAGCTGCTCCAAATTTTTGTGTGATTACATTCAGAAAATAATCTTGAAAATTTTTGGCAATACGACTTATCATTGCAACAGTAATTGAAGCAACTAATAAGGCTAAAACTCCCGGATTACTCCATGAGAAATTCCAGAAAAAAGCATCGCTACCTGCAATAGAAGAGTTATCGGATTGATAGTCTGCAGCTAGGTTTACAATATGCCCGAATATTATCGGATCCATCATTGAAAATCCAATATTGATTGCAGCAAGAAAAAGTACTAAGCTTACAGTTAGCTTATGTGGTTTTAAATAATTGATAAGGATTTTCATATTGGAAGAAAACGTAATCTTAAATTTTTAGTTTATCAAAGTGTGTAATCCTAAACTGACGAATACATTGGCTGAAGATTGCATACAAACATAAATAAATGTCAATTAATCTTGCAATCATTATTTTTACAATTCATAAATCATTTATAAAATATGAAATTGTCTTCATTAATTTCCATTAGAATTCTGACGGCTGTTATAGTTGTTTTTTTTTATGACAGGATGTAAAGAAAAAGATCCTGATAAACCCACTGGAAAAGGTACCGACACCAATTTTACTTTTAAGAAAGAAGGTGAAATAATTTTTAATAAAGCAGATAGCAGTGTTATAAAAATGATTGAAGTTGAAGTTGCTGAAAATGATGCTGAACGTCAGCAAGGTTTAATGAACAGACCATGGATGGAAGAAACGCAGGGTATGATATTTATTTTTGATGAGAATAAACCGCTTTCATTCTGGATGCGAAATACAATTATCCCATTGGATATCATGTTCGTGGATGCAGATTTCAGGATTGTAAATATTGCAGAAAATACACAGCCCTTTAGCGAAAAAGGAATTCCATCAAAAGGCAATGCAAAATATGTGGTGGAAGTAGTTGCCGGTTTTTCTGAAAATATAATGTGCAGGCCGGAGATTTTATAAATTTCCATCGGGAGAATTAGTGAGAACATACACAGCAGAGATTTTCATCTTATTAATTGGCCACTTACAAATCTTGCTAATATAAATACGTATGCGCAGGCGCTCAAAGTCAATCAAACTGAGCTAAGGTTTTTACAATATGATGAAAGAAATTGGCAGCTTTAACTTCTATATCCCAGCATATTGAAAAGCAAAGTTTAGAGTAATATTACTTTAAGTTTTCAATGTCATCTAAATCTCTTAATCGTCCAGATGCTTTTTTATTTTTTAGTAAATCTTGATAACCTATAAAGTGTATATTTAAATTATCGATTGTAACAACCTTGCGATTCTTATAACATTCTTCAAATGAAACTCCGTCTATTTCTGTCAATAGATCTATTCTCAATGGTGGGTATCCTAATTGTATAACGTTACCTTGTTTAGTAAAATCAGATTGAGAGAGACCGTAGGAAGAGAACCCGAATTCATTTACACATTTAAGAATTATTTCTGCATTATTAGGGGATGGGTTTAGCCATATATCCAAGTCTCCTGTATATCTTGGATGACCATGTATTCCAACAGCATAACCGCCAACAATTAAATATTCAGCGTTGTACTTGATTAATAATTCTACAAACTCTCTGAAGTCTTGGCTGAGCATCTTTTTTTAAATTTATATATTGTTGTCTTAAAATTTCGATGGCTTTAAGCCTTTCTAAATCACTCTGTGTTTGCCAAAAAGCAAAGTCAGTATTTCTGTCTTTGATGTTTACAATTTTTAGCATTTTTTCCATACTCAAATATACAAAATTATACCTGCAAATTGTTAATTATCAATAATCAATAATGACCCTTTTGTAGTTAATAGTGAGTAGTGAGTGGTGAATGAAGAAATCAGTGATGAGTGATCAGTAATGAATTTTTCTTCATTGTCAATTGTCAACTGTCAATTGTCAAAGTCAATAGTCTATGTATTTTTTCATCATCCACACATCCCGGCATTCTTCCACAACGGCGATAATACATTTCTTTAAAACTTAATTTTTCTTCTTCATTCATTCCCGACATTTTTCTTGCCATTTACTCTTCCACATGTTTGAACGATGATGCATATTATGACTTCCACATTTGCGATATCCCATTCCAGATATTCCGGTAAATATTTTTATTAGCAATAACAAACCGATTGTTTCCATTAAAGTAATTTGCGGACCATTAAATAACGTGGGCACTAACCAATTCCATAAATACATTGTTGCCAACGACATAATGATAACCATCATTGCTCCTAATATAATCCAGCCAATTATCCTTGCTGCTTTATTTTTACTTTTCATCATAATATATTTTTTAGTTGTTCAACATTTCATTGTATAACTGTTGCATTTTTTTCTTAAGTGTAACACAGCATATCTTTTTCTGCTGAGTAATGTATTTATTCCTACACCGGTTAATTCAGAAATTTCCTGAAAACTTTTGTTTTCCAATTCATGTAATTCAAAAACATTGCGTTGTTCTTCCGGCAATTCAGTTAATGCTTCATACAGAGTTTCCCAAACTAAATTGCGTTCGTAAAGCGCATCGGGGTCATCATTTGTATCTGCACTGATTGCACCTATTTGAGAGAGATAACTTCCACCTTCATCTTCTTCTGTTCCAATTCCACTTGAATCAAATGTTTCGGTTTCTTTTTCGGTAAGTATCTATAATACGATTTCTTGCAACTCTGAATAACCATGCTGCCATGTTTTCAATTGACTCCGCAATTGCAGAATTATTCGACAACTGATAAAATACATCTTGCAAAATATCCTGTGCATCTTCATCTGTTGCGACCTTTCCACGAATCAATCGAAACAGCCTCGGACTTTCATTGCTAACAGCATCTCTGATTATTTGGCTTTGCCTTTCACTCATGTCTAAACTTAATGTTTTATCCATACTTTCTCATGACGTATGGTTGTGTAAAAATATTTTAATCTAAAGCAACAGTTGTAAAGTAAATATTCGCATGCCTCATTTCTTTTTTAACTTTGACGCCATAAAATGAAAATGCGAGCGTTTCAAGCAAAGCCTACCATGCAGTTAAGAATTGTTTTTATCACGTTATTAATTTCGGCAATCGCTTTTAATTCTTGCCGTAAGATTTCTTTCATAGATGATGCCAGTGCCATGTTGTCATTTTCAAGAGATACAGTAAAATTTGATACTGTATTTACTTCTGTGGGTTCTGCTACAAGATCGTTTAAAATCTATAATAAATACAATCAAAATATTCGTATCTCATCTTTAAAACTTGCAGGAGGCAGCAGTTCTATTTTCCGTATGAATGTGGATGGAGTTTCCGGAATTGAATTTACGGATATTGAAATTCCACCCGATGATAGTATATATGTTTTTGTTGAAGTTACTATTGATCCCAATTCAAATGCATTGCCTTATGTGGTTGAAGATTCTATTTTTTTTGTAACCAATAATAATCAGCAACAAGTTCAACTGGTCGCCTGGGGACAAAATGCAATCTTTTATGATGGTGTAGTTATTTGCGATGAAGTGTGGGATAATACTTTGCCCTATGTAATTTATAATTCAATTTTGGTGGATACACTTTGCACTTTAACTATTAATGAAGGATGTAGAATTTATATGCATGGCAGTTCTTCTTTTTATGTGTTGGGAACGCTTAAAGTATTAGGTACTAAAGACAGTACTGTAAAGTTTGAAGGCGATAGATTAGAAAGTTTTTTTAATGAAATTCCGGGACAGTGGGAGGGAATATCTTTATTGCGCAGCAGCAAAAACAATGAAATAAAATATGCGTCAATCAAAAATTCCAATTATGGTTTATTGGTGGGATTGCAATCTACAAATCCGGATTTAAATTCTTATCTCGGTGATGTTACACGACCTGATTTAATTTTAGAAAACACTTCCATTTTTGACTGTGCTTTAAGTGGTGTGCTTGCTGTGAATGCAGAAATGGAAGTAACAAATTGTTTGATTTATAACATCGGTGAAAATAATGTGGCACTTGCAAGTGGAGGCATTTATAATTTTAAACATTGCACATTTGCAAATTATGGTTCTGCTTATCTCTCACATCGCAGTTCTATTTTATCAATATCAGATTTTATTTCTTTTGGTGGTCCGGCTGTAGTAAATGATTTGCAACAAGCAGATTTCACAAACACAATTATTTATGGAAATGTATTGGAAGGGAAGGAGATAAATATTTCTAATGACGGCGGCGCAACCGTATTTAATTACAACTTCAATCACTCTATTTTACGCACTGAATTAACAGATCCGAATTTTGTGGATTGCATTATAAATATGGATCCGAAATTCGCAAGCATCGGCGAAAGAAATTATTATCCCGATTCACTTTCTATTGCGGTGAATGCAGGAATTGATATTGGTGTAATAGAAGATATCACCGGTGCACAACGTCCTTTCCCCGGAACACTTCCTGATATTGGTTGCTATGAAACAGAGTATCCGGAATAAACTTCTGTTATTTTAATTGCAAATTTTCCTTATGTATTTTTAAACTGTATGGTGCGGAATGATATTATGCAAAAGTTGCGGAGGTATTGCGCTTATCAGGAGCGATGTCATGAAGAAGTGCGAACAAAATTACTTGCATTAAAAGTGTATGGTGAAGAATTAGAAGAAACCATAAGTGAATTAACACAAGAAGATTTTTTAAATGAAGAGCGATTTGCAAAAGCGTATGCCGGAGGTAAATTCAGAATGCAAAAGTGGGGTAGAACAAAAATAATTCGTGAGTTAAAAAGAAGAAAAATTTCCGACTATTGTATTCGCAAAGCAATGATGGAAATTCCCGAAGCAGATTATAAAATAACCATGCAGAAATTAATTACAGCCGCATTAAAAAAATACAAAGTAAGAAACCAATTAATTACCGCAAATAAAACTGCAAAGTTTGTAATCAGTAAAGGCTATGAATCGAATTTGGTTTGGGGAGAAATAAAAAGGCAATTGGAAGATTAGCCGATTAGCAAATTAGCTGATGAGGATAATGTGATTAATGTGCCCACGATAGCTATCGGGGTGATTGATGTGCAAATTAAAAATGCAAAAGCAAAGGCGAAGGCGATGGCTATGGCTGGTTGTGATATAAATTGAAAAAATAATTATCTGATATAAAACATATTTTTTTTAAACCCGAAACATGAAACATTGAACTCGAAACCTGAAACTCATCCAAGATTCAACAGTTCCCCGATTCAACGATTCAACATTTCTCCAGTTCTACAATTCTCCACTTCTACATTATTACTTATCTGTTACACCATTGTTAAAAAAATAGCTTAGATTTGGAATACCAAAAATTTCAATCATCATGCAATTATTGAAATATTCTTTCTTCACTTCTTTTAAAAGCAACACTTTTCATAAGCTTTTGCAACCTGTAAATCAATTATTTACCTATATTTTTTCTCACCATTTAAATCAAACAACATGAAAAATTTGTGTACAACTCCGTTTGGAAATGTGGAAGATAATCGTTATCCTTCCTTCCTTCCTTCCTTCCTTCCTTCCTTATTAATTTTACTAACTCTCTTACTTTTTCACCCATTTAAGATGCAAGCTCAATCTTGCGATTTTAGTGTTGAAACTTGCACTATGTCTTATGGCCCAGCCCCAACCACTTCCGGTATTATCGGTAACCTTACCGGGGGGGCTGTTTGTTTAACCGGAAATGTTACTGTTAACAGTAACTGGACACTTATAGATGAAGATCTTATTATTTCAAGTGGCGTCACTATTACTGTATTGAATGGTTTTACAATGACTATTCAGAATAACAGTGAATTTTATGCAGCATCTACCACTTGGGGTGGTATTGTTGTGGAAGCCGGTGGGCATCTTATTATGAACAACAGTCAAATTAAAGATGCAGAAATTGCTATTAAAGCAATTAATTCCGGTGGAATAGAAAGTGAAATTGATATTACCGAAAGTTGTTTACTTAATAATGAAATCGGTATTTATTATACAGGGAGTTTAAGCACACCCTCAAATTCCACAATTATAGATAATGATATTTCGGGACCATCACTTCCTGTAAGTGGATTAATTGGAGATTATGGTATTTTGATTGACGGTGTGTATGTAGATGATACATCACCTTATGCAATTATCATTGGAAATACTTTAGCATATCCCGGTGGTGGAACCAATAATGATATTCATGATTATGCAATTGGAATCAGAGCTTATAATAGTAACGTAACTGTTCAGAATAACTTAGTAAGAGATATACATTCTACCGGCTTTGATTTATCAAATTCACCAATTCCCGGTGGTGAAGCATATCTTGGCGGACGTATTGGTATATTATCCACTTCCACTATAAATCCGCCAAGGCAAGTACGTCTTCAAGTAGGTACTTCTCTTACATCATTAAATAATGAAATAGTAGATGTTAGAGATGGTATAATTGCGGATTTAAATGTGAATACTTCTATTATTAAAAATTTGCTTAGAAGTAATTCAACTGCAAATCCGGATATGAGAAATGGTATTCAAATTTTAAATAAAAGTACAAACCACAATGTGCAGAATAATATTATTCAGAATTTCAGAAGGCAAGGTATTTATTGTTTTAATATTAATACAGGAATATTAACTATAGTTGGAAATGCAATAACTAATTCTACTCAAAGTAATGGTGAAGGTATTGACGTGGAAGATGCGACTTTTTTAACCTCTCATACAGTAATTATTTCTTCCAATACAATTGGAGAGGTAGAAAGAGGGATTATTACCAAAAATGTAAATGACCCCCAGATATTAGCAAATCAAGTATTTTTTAGAAAACTTGGTACATCTTCTCCCTCCTCAGTGGTGTATGGAATTTATGCTCAAATGTGTCCGGGCGCTGACATCCTCTCCAATTATATTGAAGGCGATTGTAATGATCCATTTATATGTGGAAATAAAAGATTGGCAATAGATATATTTGAATGCCCCAACTTTTTAATTGATAAAAATTATATGTATTACAGCACTACAGGATGTATGATTGAAAATGACAACATGAATGGAAATTTAACCTGTAATGAAATTCATGATTGCCCTATGGTTGGCTATGGTTTAAAAAATGTATTAGTGGTTGGAACTGATAATTATTTAGGTCCTATCCAGCAAGCCGGTGGTAACCCCAGTGACAATAGCTGGCATCCTGCGAGCACGGCAAATAGGGAAAGGCATTTTGGGGGTACAGATGTTGAACTACTTATTTGGATTTACCGAGATATTGATCCAGTAACTTCTACTTACTTGGCTGCTTACGATATGCCTGATGTTTTAATTGATCCAGATCCAGCATTATTTGGTTCTTTAGACCCATTTCTCTTAAACAATACCTTCCCTCTATGTGAATCACCTTTCAGGATATCGGAAGATAGTCTTGCATTAGCACTTGCAGAATTAGAAAGTAATTTTGGTTGGTGGACAGAAACCACTGAGATAGGATATAGTTTAGCTTATTATTACACACAATGGTTTTTTTATGGAGATGTAATTCGAATTGATGGATTATTTGAATTGCTAAGTCCGGAGCTTTTGGCAAAATATGAGTCAATACTTGCTACTAATATTCCTACATATTATCAAATGGCAGATAGTATTTCAACAGGGGCATTTTTATCTTCCTCACTAATTCTTTCCGATATTTTACCCTCTAATGTTGCAGAGGAATATGTAAGTAATGTTTATCAAATTTATCTGGAAAACATTGATAGCAATGGAAGATTTATTTTAACAGATGATAGTAGGGCTGCTTTACTTGAAACGGCAATACTTCCAGTAGAAGAATATGGTTTTGCAGTTCATATTGCACAAGCTTTACTGGATACAATTATAGAAAGAGATTACTCATTTGAATTGGAAGAAGAAGATTTGAAGATGGCAAAGAAAGAAAATATAACTATCTATCCCAATCCTTCAAACGGTCTCTTATATTTTCATTCGCAAGATGAGTTTTCAGGAGAAGTAAAAATATATTCTATACAAGGTAAGCAGATATATATAAATGAGAATATAAATCAGAATTCTAGGCTTGATCTTTCAAATTTTCAATCAGGTTTATATATAATGAAGCTCACTACTAAGGAAGGAGTAACCTCAACCTTTACACTTATTTTAACTACAGGATTATGAAAGTATTAATTACTGTTATTGCATGCGCTATATGCGTATGCAATAGCTTTTCTCAATCCTATAATAACAACTGGGCATTTGGCGATTCTTGCGGATTAAATTTTAGTTCAGGTGAGCCGGTATTTTTTGAAACTGTAATGGAAAGTTTTGAAGCATGTGCAAGCATTTCAGATAGTGCGGGTAATCTATTGTTTTACACAAATGGTGAAAAAGTGTGGAATAAAAATCATGAAGTGATGCCTAATGGGGAAGGCTTAGAAATAGGAAAGACCGGGGGGCATTCCTCAATTACGCAAGGAGTAACTGTTATCTTATTTTCAGAAATAGCCTATGTATTTTATTTAAGTGGAGGACTGTATTCATCAGGCTTAAAATATTCAAAAATAGATATGAGTTTAGATGATGGTTTTGGAGATGTCATAGAAAAAAACGTGGGGATAGACAGCATTAGTGGATATACTCAGAAGATGACTGTAGTCAAGCATGCAAACGGTATAGATTGGTGGTTGGTTAGATTAGGATATCATGCAGGATATTTGGACGCAGATGATCCATTAAATTGGTTAATTAATTTAATTCATGGTGATACTATTGAAAATGTAATAGTTCAATATACAGGTTTAAATATGGATTTGGCTGTATTCCCAGGTCAGATGAAATTCACACAAGATGGCAGCATGCTTGCCTGCATCCGAGGCACCGATTTAGACATTTATACTTTTGACCGATGCACAGGGGAATTTGAATTGTTTTATAGTATTGATACCGTGGATAAAAAAGGATTATATGGCTGCGAATGGTCGCCTAATGGAACAAAACTATATGTAAGTTCTATGGATTTGCCACCTTCAAGAAAAAATATTTATCAATACTGTATTGATTGTGAAGTAGAAATAAAGGATACAAAAGATACTATATTTTACGCCGAAAACAATCGTTATTTATTTGGCCAAATGCAACTTGGTCCTGATGAAAAAATATATATCGTTAATAGAGATGGAAATGATTTATCAGGATATAATTTTTATAACTCACATTTAAGTGTAATAAATAGTCCCAATCTTTTGGGTTTATTATGCGATTATGATACTACAACAATATCTTTAATAGATCATATAACCTTTGGTTCATTACCCAACATGCCCAACTATAATCTGGGTGTTTTAGCCGGCAGTGAATGCGATACAAGCAGTACTTCAATTTATGATGATGATAATGTAGAAAATACAATTACAATTTATCCCAACCCTGCAAATGAATACATCATTATTTCAGGAGATATAAATGCAGGAACAATTATAAAAATATACAGTGCAGATGGAAGAGTTGTGTTACAGGAAAAAATAAATACAACAAATACGAAAGTGGATATTTCTATGCTGCCGCCGGGTGTGTATGTTATTCAAATAAGTGAAGATGGTTGGGTGAAGTATTCGGAGAAATTATTTAAATAGTATTGGGTAAATTAATTAGCAGATTAGCAAATTAGCCGATTAGCTTATGAGGATAATGTGATTAATGTGATTAATGTGAGAATGTGATTAATGTGCAAATTAAAAAGGCAAATGCGAATACAAATGCGATGGCTTGTTTTGAGTAATATTAAAACTTGAAACATGGGACTTGAAACTTGAAACTTTTAATTAAATGTCAATTACCAAGAATTAATTAATCATAATTTAAAATTTAAAAAACATGAAAAATATTTACATTAATCAATGCCGTAAGTTGTGGGATAAAAGTTATCCTTATCTACTAACAACTATTTTATTCTTAACAATGCATAGCATTGCGTGGGGGCAATGCGCTGCTTTGGGCAGTGGCACTTGCACAGCCGCTACAGATGTTACAGGTACTGCTACTTGGAGTGATTATTACTGTGTAGGTAGTGATATTACAGTAAGTGGTAGCCTTACAATTAGCAGTGGATCTGTTTTAGAATTTAATGGATTTCATACTATAACTGTTACCAGCACGGGAAGTCTATCAATAGATAATACAGATATATATGGCAAGGCTGCAATGTGGGATGAAATTAAAGTGGAAGGTGGCGGCAGTTTGATTTTAACCAACAATCGCATACAAGATGGAACAAGAACTGTGTATGCAGAAAATGGTGCAAGCGAATCGCTATTGTATATAAGTGGAAATGTATTTTGTAATAATGAAACAGGAATTTATATAGACAGTTATTCAGGTAACTTATCTGCTCAAATTATAAATAATGATTTCTATGCACCTCTTCTAAAAAAATCGCCTGCCCAAATGGGTGATTACGGCATTTTTGTAAATAATGTAAATGCTACCGGTGGAGGAACTGCACTCACAATTGGAACCGGCACACCATATTCATTCAGCACCTCAAATAATTTCTATCTATTAGGGGTTGGAATTCGAACACATAGAAGTGATGTATATATTTCTAACAACACGTTTGATAATATTAAAGTAAGTAGTAACATGCCCACGGGAGAAAATATCTTTTCAGGTAAAGCAATTGTTGGTACTTCCACCGGAGCAGATATTTCTACACTTATAATAGGTTCAAGCGCTTCGGTTAGTGCAAATAATATTATTACAAACTGTATAACCGGAATACTTGCCCGAAATAATGTGAATGTAAATATTGGCTTCAACATAATTGATGGAGCATCTGATTATAGTATGGAAACAGGAATTGATGTAGAGAATTCAACAGGGCAACAGTCTATATCCAAAAATATAATATCAGACTTTTCAACCTTTGGAATAAATACACATAATCAAATAAATTCTACTTTACGAATAACTTTTAATACTATTTATTATAACACTGCTCCACTTACAGGTGAAGCACCATTCGGTATTGTATCAGATGATATAGGTTTTGGTGATGTATTGTTAACGGTTGCGAATAATACAATTACAAATATGAAGACAGGCATATTTGTGCGCAACTATAATGAGGCATTGGTAGAATCCAACATCGTTAATTTTATTCAACCTGAAACAGCGGGAAAAGGATATGGAATAAGAATGGAATCGTGCACCAAAGCCACAGTAAAATTAAACAGTAGTGTAGGTACTTGTGGAATCAGCAGTTGTACAGGAGATTTATTGCCTTATTATTTTGAAGATTGTACGGATGCAGAAATTACTGCTAATTATTCTGGAAATGGAGATTTTTACAGTATGATATTTACGGGTAATGTAATGGAAACCAACCTTACCTGCAATGAAATGCATAGTAGTATCAGAGGAGTTGGTCTATTGGGAATTAGTGGTCCTGTACCACCACCCATTGGTAATATTTCCGGTTCTATAAGTTATATTGAAAAAGCTATATCTGAAGCTGCTGACAACAGTTGGTATGGTAGCGGTACTATTAGAGTTTATGCCGTAGGTGCAACAACAGATGCCTCTACAGTTAGATGGCGATATCAAACCATTCCTGTTGTATATGATCTTTCGGGCACATTTATAGATGATGACGGAACAGGTGCGATGCCACCATTAGGATTAATTTCTACCTCTACAGGAGATTGCTATTCCCCTTATAGATTGAGCGATGATTCATTGGAAATTTTTATTAATAAATATACCGGCTATGCAGAATTTTACAATGATGCAGAAGTTGCAATAAATGATGGAGGGTATTATTACCATGCATGGTTATTTTGGAATGAGGCCTTACATTTCATAGAAAGTGATTTAGATTTGACAGGTGCTGTCGCCGATTATTATAATGCGATTGCAGCTACTAATATTCCAACACTTTTTCAAATTCAGGCGCTTATTTCTTCAACTAATTATAGCGAGGCTTTAGTATTAAATACATCTATTACACCAAGTAATGTTGTGGAAGAAAAATGGCAACTTGTTAATGATCTTTATTTGCAAAATATTGACAGTTTCGGCACTCTAATAATGACCGATGAAATGGAAGATCAATTATGGGAGATTGCCCTATTAAATACCTATGATAACGGGCCTGCCGTTTATGCAGCACAAGCAATGCTTAAAGTTATTCTAGACCCGGAAGATGAAGAAGTAGAAAAGATTCATGCAGGTGAATTATTTGATAAAGTAATAATGTATCCCAATCCTACAGAAAAGTATATTATGTTTAAAGGAGATTTTGATATGGACATACCTGCATTGATATCTATTTCTGATATTAGTGGTAAAGAAATAATTAGGACTTCAAATGTAAGTTTAAACATGCCTTTTATTCTATCACCATTAAGTGGCGGTATATACTTTATAAAGGTTGAACAAAAAGATTCAATCATTTATCAAGGTAAATTATTCATATTAAATTCAGGATTATGAAAAGCATTTTATTAGGTATAGCAGCAGCAATAAGCTGCTGCTATACTTTTGCTCAACAGGATGCGAATTGGGTATTTGGGGATAGTGCAGGATTAAATTTTCATGATGGTATTATTGAGTCATTTACGTCAAGCATGCATGGATATGAAGCTAATGCAAGCATCTCAGATAGTGATGGAAATTTGCTTTTTTATACAAATGGAATTAATATTTGGAACAAATACCATGAGTTAATGTCAAACGGTGATAGCTTGCAAATAGGTGGCTTGCCATATGGTGTGGAATATGGTAGCAGCATTACGCAGGGTGTTAATATTGTTCCTAAACCTGATAGTAATAATCAATATTATATTTTTTATATTAAGGACTTTGGTCTTGCTTATTCCTTGGTGGATATGAGTGATTCAACGGGAATAGTCCTAGATAAAAATATTGAAATCTTTGATAAATCGTTAACAGAGAAAATGCAAGCAGTTAAGCATGCAAACGGTTGCGACTGGTGGCTGGTTTTAAGAGGCTGGCCAGATGTATTAGAAGGTGATTCCGCTTTTTATTTTCTTACATATTTGATTACTGCTTCGAGTATCGAAGGTCCCTTTCTTCAATATTATGGCGAAGAATATGAATTTGATGAAGTGGCAGGTGCAGGACAGATGAAATTTACCAGAGATGGCAACAAATTAGCTCTTGCACGTAACACATTTGTTGATATTTATAATTTTGATAGGAATTCCGGCTTATTTTCCAACTGGCAATCATTATCGAATGTTTATGATTACCCCGCCTATGGGTTGGAATGGTCTCCAGATGGGACAAAATTATATGTCAGTGGTAATTACGGACCTGCAAGCAATACCGAATTGATACAGTATTGCATTAATTGTAACCCTGATATTGAAAGTACAAAAACGTTAATTTATAAAGAAAACTTAAGTGATTATCTTTTAGGACAATTGCAATTAGGATCAGATAATAAAATTTATGTTTGCACTTCTTATAAAAGCTCTCCACCCACTACCTTATTTGGGATACCAAATACAAATTTATCTGTAATCAATAGTCCAAATTCTTCAGGTCTCACTTGCGATTTTGATACATTATCAATTTCGCTCAATGGTAACGGGATAATTTTAGGTCTTCCAAATATGCCTAATTATAATCTTGGGGCATTGCCGGGTTATGAATGTGATAGTATTATTATTTCTGCAACCGATTTAAAGAATGAAAATGCAATTCAAATTTATCCCAACCCTGCAAATGAATACATCATTATTTCAGGAGATATAAATGCAAATGATCTTCTAAAAATTTACAGTGCAGATGGAAGAGTTGTGTTGCAGGAAAAAATAAATACAACAAATACGAAAGTGGATATTTCTATGCTGCCACCGGGTGTGTATGTTCTTCAAATAAATGAAGATAGGCGGGTGAAGTATTCGGAGAAATTATTTAAATAGTATTGGGTAATTAATTAGCAGATTAGCAAATAGCTGATTAGCTGATGAGGATAATGTGATTAATGTGAGAATGTGATTGATGTGCAAATGTGCAAATTAAAAATGCAAAAGCAAAAGCGAAGACTATGGCTATGGCTGGTTGTGATATAAATTGAAAATCAGGAATTTGACATTCAACTTATTTTCTTAACATGAAACTCAAACTTTGCTTTTTTTTCTTATACATGTTGTATTAAATACAATATCTCATGAAAACATTGCAAACTTCTGATAACTCTTTACCTGTATTAATATATTTTTATAATAACCATTAAAACAGAAATTGGCATTAATAAAAAATTGTAGATCACTAAATAATTTTCTTAAGTTTACTCATCTTTAAATTTTGAACATTCAACTTATTTTATGAAAAATAATCTACTTTTTAAATTATCACTTCCGGTTATAATATGTTCTATATTATTTTCTATCGGTTCAATCTCAGCTCAAAATACTTTCAGAAAAACTTATGATTTGGATCCCATATTCGGTTTTGAAACAACAAGTATTCACGATGTTATTCAAAATATTGACAGTGGTTATTTTTATTATGGCGGATCATTCTCTGCTGAAGATGGCTCACATCAATTTATTGCAAAGACAGATAAATTCGGTGATTTACTTTGGATTGATTCAGTGGCCTATCCTTATAAAGTGGCTACCATACAAGCTTGCAGCGATGGAAATATTGGTGTAGTGTATTATAGCCTTTACGTAGATTCAACTCGTATAAAGAAATTCTCATTAACCGGTTCAATTATTAGTGATATTTCTTTAGCAAACCCTGAAGAAGATTATTATATGTCAGGCGCATTTGTTTTTACGGATGACGGCGGCTATATTTTACCTGTGATGTTGGCTTATGATCTTACTTATGCTTATCCTGATAGAGAAATTGTGCTTGAAAAATATTCATCAGCAGGTAGTCTTGAATGGACTTATGAATTTTCGGTTGATTCCGCTTTTATGCCATTGTGTTACATAGTACAAACTGAGGACGGATATCTTATAAGCTCCGCACATAGATTTAGCTATTTTGATGCATCGGAAAATCTTGTGGAAAGCTTTTATTCCTCTCTTCGAAAAATAAATATGGATGGTGAGCTTGTGTTTTTTGAGGAGATTGCAGATCTTACAATTCGTAAAATAGAGGTATTGGATGACGGCAGTTACTTGTATCTTTTTGCCGATAATCATGATTACCCCACTTATGATGATACATACCAAGGATGGATATTGCAAAAGCGATCCGCTACCGGAGATATCATCTGGCAGCAGGAATATCCTGAATATTATAATTATGAATTAAAAAACATCATGGAGAAAAATGATGGCTCCATTGCCATTGCCATGTATGGTCCTTTAGATTTTACGTATTGGAGTGAAGGCGATCTTAATCTCTTTACTTTTGATGAGGACGGAAATTTTATCAACGAAAAATTCATTAACAGCAATACTGATAATTTTTCTTTATTTACTACAATTTCCACATCGGACAACGGCTATTTATTTGCTGGTGGAAGCACTCATTATACTCCAGATGCTTTTTTAATGAAAGGCGATTCGCTTGGCAATTCAGACCGTGTTGAAATAGTAGGAAAAGTATTCTACGATGCTAATAACAATTTAATCTATGATGACGGCGATGTTGATTTACCGGATCAATTGGTAAGTATAATTGACGAAGGCATATATACAGCCACTAACTCGCAGGGTGTATTTACAACATTTGCATACACGCCGGGCGATTATAATATTTACACTGCACAGCCCGACCTGTTTTATCAAACATCTCCCTTGTCTGATTACTATTCTATATATGTAGATTCAATTGCAATGATTTTAGATACACTCTATTTTGCTAAAAATTCTGATGAAATTTATTCTGATCTTACACTACAGGTTGACGGTGGAGTGGCAAAGCTCGGTTTCAACTCATTTTATTCTGCAACCATAAAAAACGAAGGTATATTAACTGCCGGCGATGTGGTGCTTACGCTTTATTTTGATTCGGCATTTACACTTGAATCTTCCACGCCATCTGCAGCTACCTATTCCGGGGATATAGGAACATGGGAGATTTCAAATTTGAATGCACTTGAAAGCTTTAATATCAATCTCTTTATTATTACTGACAACGATACATCATTAATTGGTGATGAAGTAATGTTACATGGCGTTGTAGTAAATTCCACAAGTGAAAGCACATTAGAAAATAATGTAGATACTTTAACATTGATTGCCGCAGCTTCCTTTGATCCCAATCATAAATCAGCCATACCTGCCGGCGAAACTGATTTGGGTTATGTTGATCCTGCTACTTCGCATCTGGAATATAAAATTGAATTTCAAAATTTAGGTAATGATTCGGCAACATTTATTGTAGTGTATGATACACTGTCATCTGAAATTTTATTTGAAAGTTTTCACATGCTCTCTGCAAGCCATAATTATACATTGGATTTTATTTATCCTAATATCGTGAAATGGACATTTAATAATATTAATTTGCCCTACAGCTTTATTGATGAACCCGGCAGCCAGGGCTTTGTAAAGTTTGAAGTTGATCTGCAACCCGGCCTGCCAGTTGGTACACAAATTAAAAATAATGCAGCTATTTATTTTGATTATAATCCCGCAGTAATTACAAACACAGCCTATACAACATTGCAGTTGTATATTCCTGATTTTATTGCGGATGATCAGCTATTCCAAAAAGTAATTGTATATCCAAACCCATCTGACAATCAGATATCTTTCTCTAATTTACCTGACGGTGAATTTATCGTTGATATTTATGATCTGAATGGAGTTTTAATGCAGACAAGTAATATTAATTCTTCGCAACAATATGTCGCAGTGCATTCATTGCCTCCAGGGCAATTTATATTTCAAATTAAATCAAACCACAACTTAGTTGGTAGCGGAAAATTGATAATTATAAAATAGGCTTAAGATGGTGAGTAGTGAATGGTGAGAAGTGAATGGTGAGTAGTGAATAAAAAAAATCAGTGATGACCGATCAGTGGTGAGTTTTAAAACCCGAAACCTGAAATCCGAAACCCGAAACACGGAACTTGAAACATGGAATCTGAAACATGGAACTCTAAACACGGAACTTGAAACACGGAACTTGAAACATGGAACCCGAAACCTGAAACTTTTTTAGCCAACTGCCAATAGCAAACAGCCAATAGCCTTTTAATTAATTAACACAACTCAATACTCAATTCAAATTTCTAAAATCCACCGGCACTACTTTACTAATTCCTTGCTCCGGCATTGTTACTCCATAAATTACATCCACTTCCGACATCGTGCGTTTGTTATGTGTTACAATTATGAACTGTGAATTATCAGAGAATCTGCGAATCATATTATTAAACTTGGTGATATTATTATCATCTAAAGGCGCATCCACTTCATCCAAAATACAGAATGGAGCGGGTTTAATTAAATACAAAGCAAACAATAACGCCATTGCAGTTAATGTTTTTTCACCACCTGATAATTGATCTATCACTTGTGGCTTTTTACCCTTTGGTTTTGCAACAATATCTATCTCTGCTTCCAATGGATCTGAATTTTCTTTTAATATTAAATCACAATCATCATCCTGTGTAAATAAAGTGCGGAATACTTCTATAAAATTGGTGCGTATTAAATGGAATGCATCATCAAATTTCTTCCTTGCAGTTTCATCAATTTCCATAATCGTTGCGAGCAAAGATATTTTTGCCTGATTCAAATCTTCACGTTGAGCCTGCATAAAATCATAGCGCTGTTTCATCTCTTCATACGCTTGCACGGCCATCGGATTTACTTCGCCATAATTCTCAATCCGTTTTTTTGCCGCATCCACTTTTGCCTGTAATTCTTCCAGTGTAATATCTTGTGGTGGATCATTATCTAAAATACTTTCTAACTCAACACTAAACTCCACCCACAATCTTTCTTTGGTTGCAGCCAATTGCACTTTCAATTCGTTCAGTCTGTCTTTTATAGAACCTAACATCTGATCGCTGCTATCTTTTTTGCGCTGTAATGCTTTGATACTATTTTCTGTTTCCGCAACTTCACCTCTCGATGCGTAATAAGTTTGTTCTGTTGTAGCAAGTATTACTTCATCTGCCGCTTTCTTATCATATAAAATAATGAGCAGCGCTTCAGTTTCTTTAAGATTTGTATGGCTTTCAGATAGCTCGTCAATCACATCTGCTAACTGCTTTGTATTAGTGGTAAACAACGTTTCATTTTCAGTTAAACGATTTTTCTTATATCGCAATTCCTGATCAATACTTTGATATTTATTTTGTTGCTGATGATAGCGAATATTTTCCTGATTGTAAATTGTAGAATGATGATTTAGTTTTTCACTCACTTCACGGAAAGCAGTTTCTAATTCTAACAACACATGTTGTTTATTTTCTTTATCTGCAATTTGAGTATCATGCGATTCATTTAAAGTGATACTTTCTGCTTCCGTTTGTTCTATCATACTTTGGAAGTTTAATTTCTTATCACCCATTTGCTTTTGCAGATTCAGCACATTTTCAATTCGTGTTTGAATAGAAACTATTTGCTGACTTGCATGATTCACCACCTCTCTTGCTTTCTGTATTTCTTTTTCTGAAGATGTGTTTTGCAACTCCTGTAATCTCTTGCGAGCATCTTGCAATTCTGCTTCAACTTGTTTTTCTTCCGAAGCCATTTTTTCCAAAGCAGCTTCCATAGTTTTCAGATTCTTCTCTCTGCCTAAACGATTCCCTTTTGTAACACCAACTGAACCACCTGAAACTGTTTTTCCACTGCTGATAACTTTGCCGCTGCGATGCAATACATGCACACCCGGAAACTGTGATGTAATCTCTTGTGCCTTTGCACCAAATTCATTTACATCATCAATAATTATTACATGACCGAGCAAATGATTTAATAGTCCTGCATATTTTGAATCTGCATTTACTACTTGCAATGCATGCGTAACTCCATCCACATTTACATCCGGATGTTGTGTTGCAGAAAATTGATCCAACAAGAAAAAATTCGCTCTGCCTTTTTGATTATTTGCCAATGCATTAACCGCATCCATTGCATGCTGCATATCTCTAACAATATAATAATTCAACCACGGTTCTAAATAAGTTTCTAAAGCCGCTTTATAATCATCATTTGTATTTACCACATCCGATAACAATGGAGCATCATACATACTGCTCACATTTTTCTTCAGATATTTTATTGACTCAGGAAATCCTTCAAAACTTTCATACAGATTTTTTGATAACGTAAACTCATTGCGTTTTGAATCTGATCTGCGATGTACTTCTGCAAGTGCTGTACTTATTTTTTGAATTTCATTGCGCAGTAATTCTTGTTTTTCTTTTAATGCATTTTCATTTTGTAATAATGCATCCAATACCTCTCTTGCTTCTGCATGTTCTGCATTCCAGTTATTCAACTCTTGTTCTAACGGAGATAGTTTTCCGCTATTAGAATCTGTATCTGTATCTAACAAGGATAACTCACGATGATAGCTTTCTAACCGCACACGATTAATCGCAATTTTTTTATCTATCTCATACAAATTTCTTTCAGCAAGTTTAAATGCTTCCTGACCTGCTTCCAATTGTTTTTTAGAACTGTCGTGTTCTTTTTTTACTTGCTCTAATTCAGTAAGAAACTGTTGCAGACTTTGTTTAATGGTAAGCAGTTTTTCATTCTCTTCCGCAGCTTGTTGTTCAAGTGCAACTATTTGTTCTTTAGTTTTTTCAATTGCAATTTGTGTTTCTTCAATCGAGTGTTTCAGACTCACTTGTTTTTCTTCCAGAAACTTAATGCGCTCTTTGCCTAAGTTATTATCATTTTCTTTCTTGCGGATTTCATCCAACAACAGATTCAATTCTTTTTGCAAAACAGAAAGTCCTTGTTCTTTTTCCAACAATAAAATTTTCCTATCGGCGATAGAAGCCTCCAAAGCATTAATTTCTGTTTCAATAGCAAGCTTCGCATCACTTTCAAATGTTTGTTGATTTGCCAATTGCTTATAAATATCCTTATGCGATTGCAACATTAAAATTGCAAGGTCAATACTGTTGGTTTTATAATCTGCTTTCAGGCGATGATAGCGCTGTGCTTTTTTTGCTTGCTTCTCTAATTCTTTTAAATTGTTTTCAATCTCAAATAAAATATCTTCCGCACGATCCAAATCCATTTGAGTGGCGGTAAGTTTATTCATCGTTTCCCGCTTGCGGATTTTATATTTTGAAATACCGGCAGCTTGTTCAAATAATCTGCGACGTGAATTATCCTTATTATGCAGAATATCATCCAGCATACCCAACTCGATTATCGCATACGAATCCGTGCTGATACCCGTATCCATAAACAGGCTCACAATATCTTTCAGTCGGCAGGCAACATTATTAATGCGGTATTCACTTTCGCCGGTTTTAAAATAATGGCGTGAAATAGTAATCGTGCTGTATTCCGTAGCCAATAGATTGCGGGTATTTTCAAACGTCAGCGAAACCTCCGCCATGCCACTTGCTTTCCGTGCTTTGGTACCGTTGAAAATAAGGTTCTCCATTTTTTCTGTTCGTATTGCTGTGGGTTTCTGTTCGCCAAGCACCCAGCGGATAGCATCCACAATATTGGATTTGCCACAACCATTGGGGCCAACAACACCCGTAATGTTTTCATTAAAATGCAGAACCGTTTTATCGGCAAAGCTTTTAAACCCTTTCATCTCTAACGTCGTAAGTCTCACGCTTTTTTTTTAATTATGATTCAATACAAAAATACAGGAACACAAAGGCGCAGCAGGCAGATAAATTCAACATTTGTGGATAAAAAAAGTGCCCTGATTATTCACATATATTGACTTTATAGTTTTTGGTGATAAGAATAAAATTTTTTAGGAGCTATTTCCCGCTATCCGTTCCAAGGCCTGACACTTGCCCTACTTCAAAAATTCCACAGCACAGTGTCAGGCGCTTTCCACTACTATCGGGGCTAAAAAAGAATGCAACTATGAAAAAGCCATGTCTTTCAGAAGTTGAAAGATGTCTTTTTGCGCTTAAACCATGTCATATCGTAGTTAGAAGATATCTATTGCCGATTGGATGATATCTTTTAGCGACTGGATGATGTCTTTTAGTAATTGGAACATATCTTTTGCCAATTGGAAGATGTCTTTTATTGCTTAAATGATCTCTTTTTGCTGCTGGAAGGTGTCGGAAAATGCCTGGAAGATGTCAGAAAATCATTTTAAGACATCATAAAATGATTTTCTGACTTACTTTTTTGTCACCGCAGAGTTACCCGAAGGGAACTCTGCGAGGAATAATATTAAACTTCTCCCTTCACTTTATATTTTATATTTTATTTTAGCATCGTTCCTACCTAATCTGGACAAGATGAATTCCAATGAAAAATTTTCGAATACCCAAATAAATTTATAACTGAATCTAAAACTAAAAACAAGAACAATGAAAGTTTCAATGTTTGCGCTATTAGGGATGTTTATCCTTACATCCTTTATAACCAATGCGCAAGAAAAAGGAAAAAATGATGGTAAAAAACCAAATATCATATTGCTTATTTCGGATGACACCGGATGGGGCGATTTAGGTCTTTACGGCGGAGGAGAAGGTCGTGGAATGCCAACTCCCAATTTAGATAAAATTGGAAATGAAGGCATGCAGTTCTGGTCGTTCTATGGTCAGCCTAGTTGCACACCCGGCAGAGCTGCTATGCAAACCGGCCGCATTCCTAACCGCAGTGGTATGACTACTGTTGCGTTTCAAGGTCAAGGTGGTGGACTTCCCGCTGCGGAATACACCATTGCAGATATATTAAAACAAGGAGGATATACCACTTACTTTTCCGGAAAATGGCATTTAGGCGAAGCAGACTATGCAATGCCTACTGCGCATGGTTATGATAAAATGCAAAACGTGGTGCTTTATCATTTAAATGCTTACACTTATGCATTCCCTTCCTGGAATCCGGATATGAGTGCTGAAACATCTGCTTTCTTTAAAAAAGTTACTACAGGTATTTTAGAAGGTGAGGGAGGAAAACCTGTTAGAGAGATTTCTAAAGTAACCGAAGAAAATATTGCAGAATTGGATATGATGATGACTGATAATGTACTTAAACAATTAGATGAATATGCAGCAGGAGATGAGCCGTTTTATATGAACATTAACTTCGCTAAAAACCATCAACCAAATTTACCTTCCAAGCAGTTTAAAGGAAAATCGCCTGCAAAAAGTGATTATGGTGATTGTGTGATGGAGATGGATTACAATACAGGTCGCATTATGGACAAGTTAAAGGAACTTGGTATTGATGAAAATACAATTGTTGTTTATACAGTAGATAACGGCGCTTGGCAGGATGTACATCCGGATGCCGGATATACTCCATTCAGAGGTTCTAAAGGAAATGATCGTGAAGGTGGAAGCCGTGTGCCTGCATTGGCATGGTGGCCGGGTCATATTGAAGCAGGAAGCAAAAATCATGATATTGTGGGCGGTCTGGATTTAATGGCAACATTTGCAAGCTTGGCCGGAGTTGCTTTACCAACAAAAGATAAAGAAGGTCAACCAATGGTTTTTGATAGTTATGATATGTCAAACATACTATTTAATGAAGGTAAACCATTGCGTGATACTTGGTTTTATTTTACTGAAAATGAATTAGCTCCCGGAGCAGTTAGAATAGGAAAATGGAAAGCAGTATTCAATACCCGTGGAGATAATGGTGCTATGGCAGGTAGTGATATGCCAGGACAACAACTTGGTTGGAGAGGTGATCAAACCTATGTAGCTACTGTTCCTGCAATTTATGATATATGGCAAGATCCTCAGGAACGTTATGATTTATTCATGAACAGTTTTACCGAAAAAACATGGACGATTGTAATATTTAATAAAGCCATTCAGGATTTAATAAATACTTATATCCAATACCCACCTCGTCAATTACAAAGCGAAGTCTATACCGGACCGATGGGTATAACACAATTTAGAACTATGGAAGAAGCTAAAAAATTGATGGAACAAAAGGGAATTAAATTGCCCGATTTGAATTCTAAAGAATAATTAAAAATTTTTATACAACTAAAGAGGGCGCATTCATGTGCCCTTTTTAGTTTTTAATTTTATCATAATATACTTTCGTCTTAGCAGTTTCTTCTCATCTGATAAAAAATTAATTACCCCGCAAAACTCTTCGAAATTTATTTCTCATTTCCGTCTCTCAATCTTTGTTACCTTAATTCTGTTCCTGTATTTTGTATTTCGCACAACACAAATATTTTCAAAACAAAAGGTTTAATACACTGTTGGTTTTTGCAGGAACGAAGCTTATCGTGAATCATTAAATATTACAACTACATTTGGAGTAATCATTAATTATAAAATGGCATGCTTAGTTGGTATGAAATAATTATTCGCCTCTCATTAGCTTCTTTATTTGGAGCTCTTATCGGAATAGAACGGGAAAGAAAAGATTGGGCAGCAGGGCTAAGAACTCACATGTTGGTTTGCGTGGGTTCTTGCTTATTAATGATGGTTTCTGCTTATGGATTTTCTGATGTTTTAGGTACTGAACATGTAGCACTCGATCCTTCACGAATAGCTGCACAAGTAGTTAGTGGAATTGGATTTATTGGAGCCGGTGCAATTCTGTTTTCAAAGCATGGTACTATCCGTGGCTTAACCACAGCGGCCGGGTTATGGACTATCGCAGCTATTGGCCTTGCAACCGGTGGAGGGATGTATTTTGCTGCAGGTATTACAACAATAGTTTCATTGATAATTCTCTGGGCTTTACAACCACTGGAGCAATTATTCTTTAGAAAATTCAGACAAAAGACTTTGAGGATTGTTACAAATCTGAACGTAAATAATACGGAGTTGCTCAGTAATATTTTGGATAATGATGAATTAAAAATCCAAACTTTTTCACTTGAAAAAAATGATGATCAATTTGTTTTCCTATTTACTTTTGAAAAAATAGATTTAGCAAAAATCAGCAACTTAGTAAATGCATTGAAAAAAGATCCCGCAGTGAAAGATATCTTTTGGAATCAATAACATCGCATTCGTTTTCTTGAAATTTTATTGCTGATATATTCAATTCAGCCTCGCCGCAAGTACCGATATGTTTTTTTTACAAGTATAGAGTACATGCATTGCCAAGCCAAAAAATTAATATACATTTGGATAATTATAACGATGGTTATCATTTTCTCTATTCAATACTCATTCAGTTTTATTAGGCAATAATAAAGAACAGACATTCGTAAAAAATGAATTTAATGAAACAATACATTCAGAACTCCGGATTTTCTTAAATGAATTTCCGGGCAAAAAATGCGGATAAATATGAAACCTATTAACTGAAATTATGGAAGTCCAAACACACAATCAGCCCCCAATTCACAAAAAGAAAGGAGCAGAATACCTGTTATTATTTTTTATAATTTTTACCGCAGTGTTTCTTGGCTTACTTGCTTACAACTGGCGAGTGTATTTGCTGGAGAATAGAAAGGAAGTTGATTATATACATGCATTGGTTGCTGATATAAAATCGGACACTTCCACCATTAATCAAACTATAAATTTTAATGAGGGTATCGGCAGGGCAGATTCATCACTTTTGTCTTTATTGCGGATGCCTGAAAAGGATATCAAGACCTTGCATAAAATTTTTATTTTAAATCCTATTTCTCAAAATTTTGATTATCATATAAATGATTCAAAAACATTTGACCAGTTAAAATATACTGGTGATTTTCACTTGATAAGAAATAAAAAAGTGTTGGCAGGTTTAACTGAATACTATCAGCAAATTGACATGATAAATATTTTTAAAGAGGAAATTCAAAATAATGTTGTGCTCACATATAATCTTTCTTTTAAAGTACTTGACCAATACGCTTACGACAATTTTGCTGACCCCTCTCTTGCTTTGATAACTCAGGATGCATCAATACTTAATGAATATACGAACATGCTACATAATTTGATAATTACCTACAGGATGTTTAATAGAATGCTGAGGCTTATAAAAAACAAAGCACAAGATCTTCTTTTATTAATTGATGAAGAGTACACCTTGAATACGTGATTGATTAAAAACACGAATGCATAATAATTTTATTTTGTAGAGTTCAGATAATTTCAATTCAAAAATTTAAATTGGATATTTTGAATTTATAATTCGTAAATATTTATATTATTACTGATAATTGAATAATTTAACCTTAATATAATTACATACAAACAATGAATAGACTAAAACAACTTTTAACAATAGCATTTTTACTAATTACAGTACTAACATTTGGGCAAACGTCCAATACCAATTTTGAGGAATCACCATACATTGAAGTAATCGGGACGGCAGAGAAGGAAGTTATTCCTGATGAAATTTATATTGGGATTATTATTCATGAAAAGTATGTAAATAAAGTCAAGGTAACAATTGACGAACAAGAAGATAAACTTAAAAGTGCAATTGTATTGCTTGGCATTGAATTAACAAACTTATACTTGTCGGACGCAAATGCTGACTTTGTAAAAATTCATTGGTTGAAAAAGGGAGTACTGACAAAAAAGGATTATACATTAAAAGTTTCTAATGCCACGACAGTTGGACAAGTGTTTCAGAAACTTGAAGAACTTGAAATTACAGATGCATTTATTTCAAAAGTTAGCCATTCAAAAATTGACAGCTTAAAAAAAGATGCAAGAATAATTGCAATTAAAGATGCTAAGAACAAAGCCGACTATTTATTAGAAGCAATTGGTGAACAGACGGGGAAACCTTTAATTGTAAAAGAGAGTGAAGTATCTTCTATTAAAAATCAGAGTGAAGTGAATGTTAATGGTTCTCGATCTGATATCGTATATTACTATATTGATGGTGTAAAAGTTCAGGGCAAAGAAGAAAATGAAATTCAATTTCAAAAAATTATAATTCGCACAACTATTTACGTCAAGTTTTTAATTAAATGACAATAACAAATTGGGTGACGGAGTAGAAAACATTGGATATATCATCACCTTCTTAAAAACGGAATTTCGTGTTTCTAATACAGTTTCATGATTATTAAAATTATTGTTTTCAGTAAATATCAAGTCTATTCTAATAAGATTTTCTTCTTTTAATTTTATATAATGAAATATGAAATTATTGAAAATACTATTTGATTAAAATATATTATCAAAATCTAAACAAGCCGAAGTATTTTTTGTTATTTAAAGGAAGAAGGGATATATTAAATGATATGTTGTTTTCCGGTTTGTATTCTTAATTTAATTATAAAGAGATTACGAATTAAGTCTGAAGGATTATAAAACTTGAGTGCATTGAATTGTAATTGAAAGTTAGTTGATTTTAATCCTTTGAAACACACACTTTACTGAGTTGATATCTGATTATTAATTTGTTATTTAAAGTAATACATCACCTCTCAAATGAACAGATATTTTTACCGAATTCAATTTACGCATTCAGGTTCTTAGATTTTTTAGAAAAAGGATTGTAACCTTTCAATATTATACCTACTCTAATTATTTATTAACATCAAAAAATATTTAAAATGAAAAATCTAAAAAGAAACGCCTTGGTAACCGGCGTAGTTTGTTTATTCGTTACACTATTAACTCCTGCATTTGCACAGCAATCAGCAAAACTTACTGATGCAGATATTGCCAAAATAGCTGTTGTAGCTAATCAGAATGATATTGACTTTGCAAAAATTGCATTACAAAAATCGAAAGATCCTAAAGTAATTGAATTTGCAAATACTATGATTTCCGATCATCAGGCAGTGATTGATATGGCAGTTGCATTGGTTACAAAATTGAAAGTAACACCAACAGAAAATGCAGTGAGTAAAGAGTATCTTGCTAATGCACAGGAAACAATGAAAATGCTGAATGGCAAATCTGCAAAATCATTTGATAAAGCGTATGTTGACAATGAAGTAGAATATCATAAAGCAGTAATCAATGCGGTGAAAACAGTTTTAATACCTCAATCTCAAAATGAAGAATTAAAAGCATTGTTGCAAAAAGCACTTCCAATTTTAGAAACACATCTTCAACATGCAGAAATGCTTCAAAGTGAAATGAAGTAAATCATGAAAGTTTTTAATGCTATTAAATTCGGTGTCTTTTTATTGTTATCCGGATTGCTTTTTATGTATGGTTGTGCAAAGGAGAAAAGCTATACACCACAATCCTATACTGTTGAAATTAAAGACATGAAATTTCAACCGGAAGAAATAACGGTGCATAAAGGAGACACTATAATTTGGACAAACAATGATATCGTAGCTCACGATGTAACCGAAGAAAACAAGGCATGGGCATCTCCGCCTTTGGCCAGTGGTTCTTCTTGGGAAAAAGTAATTGATAAGAGCGATTCTTACTATTGTAGTATTCATTTGGTGATGAAAGGGAAGATTATTTTAGAAGAGTAATTCAAACCCTAATTTGGCATAATAAAAAACTATCGGTCATTTTTTTTTGATCGGTAGTTTTTTTTTGACTATTGATTTATTAAATGGCTATTGGCAATTGGCCGTTAGCAGTTGGCGAAAAAAACGATGACTTTATCTAAATTGACCATTGACTATTGACTATTGACTATTGACCATTGAACATTGCCTATTGCCAATTGCATATTATTTTTTCATTCACCATTCACCATTCACCATTCACTATCGGTTGATTTAAAAAATTATACTTTTGACATTCACCATTAAATAATAAACTGATTATCCGGTACTCAATACCCAATACTCAATACCCGATACTCACTACCAATTAAATCTATTTCAAATGTATTTTTCAAAATCTCTGATTGTATTTCTATTATTCTTCTTCACTTTTCAGGGATTTGCACAGGACTCAACAAAATATATTGCCGACGGCACACAAGGTGAAGTGATGAAAGCTGCTGAACCTGATACCTTAAATTTCAGAGAAAGATTTGATGGCTGGAATGAATTTGATGGCTCACTTACCACATTGAAATTAGGTCTTGGCTTTTTATATGAATATGCCAATTATATTCAAAATGATGCAGCGGCAACACAAATGGATTCTGCTGATTTAGAATTAATTCCTGCCGGAAAAATCCGTGACGTTAGGTTTTTAATGAGTGGTCAGTTTAAATTTAAACGCAGCATTGTATGGAAAATAGGAGTGATGTATGACGGCCCGACGGACACTTGGTTTGTTAGAGAAACCGGACTGATGGTGCATGTACCTGAATTATTCGGATACTTTTTTATCGGTCGTACTAAGGAAGGGTTTTCTTTGAATAAAGTAATGAATGGATATTCAGGTTGGACCATGGAACGACAAATGGCAATTGATGTAATTCCCATTTTAGCAGATGGTATTAAATGGATGGGCTTTTTACCTAAATCAAGAATTATTTGGAATGCAGGTTACTATAATGATGTATTTTCCGAAGGTCAATCTTTTTCTACATACAAGTGGCAAGTTGCTGGTCGTGTGGGTTGGTTACCTGTATATTCCGATGATGGAAAAACACTTGTACATATAGGAATAAATGCCCGTTATGGAGAAGTATATAATGACATTATGCGTTTGAAGTCAAGACCGGAAGCTTTTCCTGCGCCTTACTTTTTAGATACAAAAGATTTTGCTGCAGATCAATCTATTCATGTTGGATATGAAGCATATTATCGCAACGGATCATTTATGTTAGGCAGTGAATTTTATCTGCATAAATTTCATTCACCGGAAACAAATAATCCGCTATTTCATGGTGGCGAAATAGTGGCTACATATATACTTACCGGAGAAGTAAGACCATATACAACTGTGAGTGGAATATTCGGATTTGTACCTGTTGCAAGGCCAATTACAAAAGGTGGTCCCGGTGCAGTGGAAGCAGTACTTCGTTTCTCCACTCTTGATTTAAATAGTGGCAATTTAGAAGGTGGTAGTTTCTGGAGAATTACACCTATGATTAATTGGTATCCCACTTCTAAAGTAAGATTAGAACTTGCGTATGGATATGGTGTATTAGATCGTTTCGAATTAGAAGGCGCTACACAATTTTTTCAAGGAAGAGTGCAGGTGGTTTTTTAGTTTTTTGTTTGGCGTATTAATCATACAAAATTCATAAAGTACGGCACTTTGAAATAGGTGTTTTTAAAACGCCTTAATTATTAACCAATTTTATTATTAGTTTTCTACGCTGATATTTTTCTAAATTTTAAAAATTATGCAATGCAATTATGCATACTATTCATTTTACAAATATTATTTATGCTTGCATCTTGCAATGAGCATCAAAACGCACAATCCGAAAAAAAATCGTTTTACCATGAAGAGGTTTTACTATCAATTGGCAACACCGTTTCAGAATTAAGCGATGACATTTTAATTATATATCAGGATAAAAAAATATTTACTGGCTTGGCACACATGAATCAGGTGCATATAAATTCAATGGGAACTCATTCTAGAAATTCAAACCTTAATAGGTAGTTTTTGTTTCATAATATTATTGATGGAATGCTTTATCTCAAAATAAAAAATTAGTTTTTGAAATGAGAAAAATTAAAAACAAATTGAAAATAGTTTTAGTAATACTTGTTTTGATTGTAAGTATTAATGCAAACGCCACACATACTTTAACTTACTATGTACTACGAAACTGAATATGTACAAGGCCCTTGGAACAGAGCCGATGATCTTATAAATTCAAATTATAAATATTTAACTCCGGTTAAATATGATGATGCATTTGGAACTGTGATAGCTGAAATAGTGAACAAAATGTTATCTTGCTTAAATGAAAATAATCCGGAAAATTATAATTGGAGTTACAGCTTAATTGTTGAAGGCGATACTGTAATTCTCACACCCAAGGAAAAGATTATGAATTGGGAAACTGTAAAAAATGAAATTACCGCAACATTTATAATAACAACAAAATAAAAATTGAAAGCATTATGAAAAATAATAAAAAGCAATTATCTAATGAACAAAATGAAGAACTAATCCAAACATTAAAAACTCGGTTTGAAAAAAATAAAAGTCATCTTAAAGGTCTTAACTGGATTGAAATAGAAAAAAGACTTTTGGCAAATCCGGAAAAATTGTGGTCGTTAAATGAAATGGAAATGACAGGCGGCGAACCCAATGTAGTGGCTCGAGATAAGAAGTCGGGTACATTTATTTTTTTTGATTGTTCTGCAGAAAGTCCGAAAGGAAGAAGAAGTGTTTGTTATGACCATGCAGCATTAGAATCACGCAAAGAACATCAACCAAAAAATAGTGCATTAGGTATGGCATCGGATATGGGCATTGAAATTTTGACCGAAGAGCAATATTGTGCATTGCAGAAATTAGGAAAGTATGATACGAAAACTTCAAGTTGGATAAAGACTCCTGATACAATCAGAAAACTCGGTGGTGCTATTTTTTGTGATTTTCGCTATGACACTATTTTCGTTTATCATAATGGAGCAGAATCGTATTATGCTGCTCGGGGATTTCGTGGTTCGTTGACGGTTTGACTTTGTAGGTAGGCGCTAACAATTTTTAATAGTGTATAGCATAAACATTAATTAAGTTAATGATACTTATAATTTTTATGTTGCTTTATAATTGGAAAATGAATTTGTTGACTACCGGGATTATTAATTGTATCATTAATAATATAAATTATGAATTACGAAGATAAATTAGAGAAACATTATATAAACCGTAGTAATTGGTTAAGGGCTGCTGTGTTGGGAGCGAACGATGGCATTTTATCAACGGCAAGTATCGCAATTGGTGTTGCCGCAGCAAGTGATTTAAGAGAGCCAATTGTGTTAGCTGCTTTAGCAGGATTAGCAGCAGGTGCATTATCAATGGCAGCAGGTGAATATGTTTCTGTAAGTTCTCAAACAGATATTGAAAAGGCAGATATTAAAAGAGAAAAAAAAGAGCTGAAAGAAATACCGGAAATTGAATTAAGAGAATTAGCAAAGGTGTATGAAAAAAGAGGGGTTAAAAAAGAAACTGCGTTAGAAGTAGCGAAACAACTTACTGCGCACAATGCACTAGAAGCACATAAAAGAGATGAGTTAGGAATTAATGAAATCAGTCAGGCACACCCTCTTCAGGCTGCATTAGCATCGGGAGCATCGTTTACATTTGGAGGCATTATGCCATTTCTTGTTTCTATGTTTTTACCTGTAAAAGAAATGATTTACTATCAATATGGATTTGCAATTTTATTCCTTGTTATCTTGGGTACTGTTGCAGCAAAAGCAGGAGGGTCTCCTGTTGGAAAAGCAATTTTAAGAATCACTTTTTGGGGAACTGTTGCAATGGGATTAACAGCAATGGTTGGTTATTTTTTTGGAGTGAATTTATAACACATAAATCAACTTTACTAAATTCTGAAAGTAAGGCGCATTGTTTTAACAGCGGGTTAAATTTGTCAATCTAATTTTAAAAATTTCACATGTGTTTTTGAATTTATATCAGAAACAACTAATGAATATATTCCAACAGAAAAATTTTGGGTATCAATCGTAATACTTTCATCGTTTATCAAAAATTTTTCTAAGACCATTTCTCCCATTTGATTAAATATTGTTAGAGTAACTCTACTAAGTTCATTCGTTATTTTAATATGTAAATTATCCTTACAAGGATTTGGAGAAATACGAATTAAATTATCGTCTGCATTACTAATTGCAATTGTGTTTGAAATAGTTGAACTCGCATATCCTATTTCCCAATAATAATCAAGTTGATCGGGTAAAATTTCGGCTATATCTTTTCCGGTATACCACATTTCATATTTGTCTTCACCTTTAATAATTGCCGGAAATGATGCTGTATTTGCATCCCAATCATCCACACCTCCTCTTGTCAAAACCGGATTCAAATCTGACTTTGTCCATGTAATCCCATCATCAGAAGTTGCGAAGCCAACCTGTTGTCCAAAACCCTCCACATCATTTCCACCATACCACATGTAATAGATTTCATCATTATAAATAACATGAGGATCTTGCACATAATAACTATCCCATGCATCCATCTCTGTACTAAGAACTGGGTTGCCTGCATATTTTGTCCATGTAATGCCATCATCAGAAGTAGCGAAGCCAATATTTGCTTTTCCATCCGTATCGTTTCCATCCACAATTGCATCATAGCCGCAATACCACATTTTAAAAATAGCTCCATCCCAAATTACAGAAGGTCCTTCAAGAAAACCATTATCCCATTCAGATTCAGAACCTACTTGTAAAACAGGAGTAGAATGTTTTGTCCAGTTAATTCCATCTGCAGAAAAAGCATATCCAATATCATAGCGATAGGAATTAAAATACTGACCGGCATACCACATTTTATAGCGTTCGGATTCTGAGGCGGTAGAATCATAAATGATAGAAACTGTTTCCACACCAAGAGAATCCCATAAACCATCGTACGAAACATCCAGAATTGGATTGCCCGCATATTTGTCCCAATGCAAACCATCCATTGAAGTAGCATAGCAGATTCTGGACCGAAGCAAAGTGTCTGTCGGAAAATTAAATCCTCCGGCAGTGTACCACATTTTATATGTTGTACCTTCCTTTATCACCCAACAATCACTTATTGCAATTAAATCATTTGGGAAATTGGAAATAACAGTATCTCGAATAAGTACAGGATTATCAATTGCTTTTACCCAAACAGTTTGAGCTTGTAATTCACTAATAAATAGTATTGAGCATATTAGTATTTGCCAAACCAAAGGGATTTTATTTTTTTTGGGAATTGAATATAGTGCCATTGTGATAATTGTTTTTAATATCAACCTGTTGAAAAAATAAGTAAATCAAATATAGGGTTAATACTTGCTTTCAAAATATGTATTAAATTGAATCCGAATAGTTTTTATGAATTTGATTTAAAGCAGAAACTCATTGAATCGTTATAAGAAATTTTCCGGTATTGTTTTAATCTCTACTATTAATTTCGATAGCCCTAAATTTGCAAAAAATAGAAACAGGATGTTACCATTAAAAGAAGCAACAAGTGTAAAGCACAGACAGGCTGAAAAAATGCCGTTTAATACGAGAATGATTGAAGGGCTATTGAGTAAGGAAGAATATGTATTATACCTCAATCAACAATTGCAAATTTTTAAAGCAATGGAAAATAGGGGAGTACCTCATGATAGTTTAAAAAGAGCTGAACGCATTGAACAGGATATTGCAGAATTAAATGCACAGAAAATTTATTCTGATACAATTTTAAATAGCACGCAAGAATATGTGAATTATCTAAACGCATTATCCGATGAAGATCTATTAGCACATATCTATCTCAATTATTTGGCTTTAATGTTTGGCGGACAGATAACAAAAAAGTCGGTACCTTCTACTGGTAAAATGTATGACTTTGAAAATATGCAAGAAGGAATGATGTCAGTAAGAAAAGTGCAAAAAGATGAATGGGCGGATGAAGTAAATAAAGGCTTTGATTTTAATATTCAATTATTCGACGAATTGGAATCAGCTTGTAAGAAATTAGAATCTACTTCTAACAAATAATTTTTTAAAATACATATTTGAAACTTATATTATCGGTTGGATCTTTTCCAATCCATAATATAAGTTTTTTAATTTACGGTACTACTTATTTCTTCTTTTCTAATACACTTGTTGGAAGAAGTACTACTGCCTGGAGACGCAAAGTCCAATCAGCACCATAGTCCGGTTTAACAACATTGTAATAGGCACTTGCATTTAAATTTAAAGGAAGCTTGCCACCCAACTTTACAATCTTGCCGGCACCAATTCCAAAAGGAACTGTCCATTGATTTCCATCAGGTGCATTCCAGTTTGATGTAATAATTGGCGATGTTGTTATATAAGAGCCACCGGGTAAATTGTAATTGATAAAATATTGCAAAAGCATACTATTAATACTTTCATTTCCGACAGACCATACATTATTAATAAGACCACCCACTACCCATTTACCTGGCATTGCCAATGCGACAATTGATGGACCTACACCCCATTCTTGTGGCCCTAAACTCGGGTCAGATGCAGTAGGAAAATTTACAACCGGACCAACTCCCCAAGTAATTCCTTTTGATTCATTCGCATAAAATGCAGTAAAAGTAATATCGCCTAAACCTGATGTGCCACCGGTTTCAGAACTGATATCGGGTTGCCAAACTATTGGAATTATTGTGCGAGTGATTAGCTTGCCTTTGAAGAAAGGTAACACGGGTTGAATGTTCAAAACATTTTGAGAACGGTCGTAAGGGCCTATACCAAAATTTGTATTATTCTGAAATGGAAAACTCATCATGTTTGCCAATGGATTTTGCGATGCCTTTGCTAAATCTTCATTGGATTCCTGAGCAAATAATGTAGGGGAACATATTGAGAACAATAATAATGCAGGTAAAAATATTTTTCGCATACTAGTATTTTAAAGTAGAATTTATAATCGAATAAAAGTAAGACAAAACTTCTGTTCAAAGGTTTAAGATTCCAGAAAAAAAATAATTGTATATCTATTTTTCGAAATAGATATACAAATGAAAAAAGTTGTAATTAGCTCTCTCGCTATTCACTCGGTTCTATATGAATTAACACATTTCCTAATTGAGGTATTTCTTCATGCAAAGTGTCTTTCAACTTATGTGCAAGATCATGTCCTGCTTTTACTGAAATATTTTTGTCAACTGTAGCATGCAGATCAATATGATAAATCATTCCTGTTTTTCTTATAAAGCATTTTTCTGTTGCTAATATTCCGGAAACTGTAAGAGATATTTTTCGAATATCTTTTTCCAGATCATCATATAAGTGCTCGTCCATAATTTCTCCGAGTGCCGGACGAAAAATTAAATAGCTGTTATACAAAATAAAACCAGAAGCAAACAATGCGGCCCAATCATCTGCTGCTTCATATCCTTTACCAAAATACAATGCAATCGCAATTCCGATAAATGCAGCAACAGAAGTAATTGCATCGCTTCTATGATGCCAGGCATCTGCTTTTAATGCAGTGCTATTCGTTTGTTTTGCTTTTTGCATTACTAAACGAAATGAAATTTCTTTCCATAGTATTATAGGAGCAAGAACAAACAATGTCCACACTTTTGGTGGCTCGTGAGATGAACCTATATTAATTATACTTTTATATGCAATGATTGTAGCAGAAGTTATTAAAAAACCAACTACCAGAAACGTAATTAAAGGCTCTGCTCGTCCATGCCCATAAGGATGATTTTTATCCGGCGGTTTGCTAGAATATTTAATTCCGAATAAAACTAATATGGAAGCGAATATATCGGTGGTGGATTCTATTGCATCTGCAATCAGTGCGTATGAATTACCGAAGAAACCGGCAAGTCCTTTTACAATTGCTAAAACAATATTTGCAAGTATGCTAAAATACGTTGTTCTGATTGCTGTTTGTTCATTCCTTGTTATTGCTTTGTTGTTTGTACCCTGTTGTTGCATAGAACATATGTTCAAGAAAAACCAAGGTAGGTAATAAAATGTTATTGAGGGAAATCTTTAATATTTAATCAATTCGCTTAAAGAAACTTACATTTTTTCTTGCTAATAAATTAATTTAAGATTGTGTTAATGAATACATAAACCGATAGGGGGCAAATCTTAATCAGTAACCACTTTCACAATATAATCTGTATTCATTAAATTGAGTGTGCCCATGTAGCGCAGATTAAATGAAATTAAGTCTCCGGTTTTGTAATTTTTTTTATTGTGGTCGAGATCTAATTTCTATCTGAATTCCTTTAATTTATCGTAATCCATTTTCATATTCATTTATTTGCCCTTGATACCGCATTTCTAGATATTTATTTGTGAAGCCCAATTTTTCATAAAGAAATTTTGCAGGATTATTTGGTTCCACATGTAATGCAATTCCACCATTGGTTTTTGGAATAACTTCTTGCATTAATTTTCTTCCAATACCTTTTCCACGAAAATCACGATGTACTGCTATGTAAACTAAAATATTGGATGGAATATATCCTTCCATACCTGTATGATTTATTACTACAGCCCCAACTAAAATTTTGTCTTCTAAACCTAACAAAACAAATCCACCTCTGTTCGGATTAAGTGCATATTCAATTGCTTTCAGAATATCTTCTTTTTTATCACGAAATTGATCTAAATGATCTTCCAGAAATTTTGCAATTGATATGTTATTGTAATTGGTGTTTTCTCCGGTAGTGGTGTCTATTAAAATATAATTCATTGTGTATTGGGTTTAATTTTTTTTAATAATGAAGTAACAAGAAATCACAAAATAAAAGAGATTGTTAATGTGTACACCCGATAGGGATGCAACGATGAAATATTTGAAAACAAGAAACGAATTGAAACATTTGGGAAATACCTGCGAGTGTTGCTAAGAAAATAAAATCAGATGAATAGTTTGTGAGCGCTTTGATATAGTAACTTTAAGCGAAATGACCTTTGCAAATCTTAATTGACTTATGCGGTATTTATAATCTGTTCATTATCTCAGCTACTTTAGCTGCGAATTTCGGTGTATTAAAATATTCATTATTGGAAAGAATTATTACCGACAAATCTTTATCTAAAAAATGTAGAATGAAGGTGATATTTCCACCCCAATTTCCTGAATGATAAATAAGACTTTCATATTTTGAATCATTTTGTATTTCCCATCCATAGCCATAATTAGAAAGTTCTCCATCCTCTGTTTTATAGGGCTGAATTGCCCTATCAAAAGTTTCTTTACTCACCAATTGATATGTTCTTAAACTATTATCCCAAATTGCTAAGTCAGTGATTGTAGAATTAATTGCGCCATCACCGGTAACGCCATCCATATAAATGTAATAGTCCAATTCAGGGATTTTACTTACCGGCAAGTATTGCATACTATCCGAAGAAAAGGTATGCCCATTTGCACGATTAATTAAAATTTCATTTTCAGAATATCTGGTGTTATAAACTCTGCTGTGTTTCATCCCTAACGGTTGAAATATATTAGCAGATAAAAATTCAGAAAAAGATTTGCCGGATGCTTGTTCAATAATTAATGATAGCATCGCATAACCTGTATTGCTGTATTCGTATTCTTTACCGGGTTTGAAGATTGCTTTAGGTTTATATTTTATTAAATACTCCAGTATATCTTTATTCGTAGCAACTTTGTTTTTATCCCAATGCTTATCCAGTAGTTCCATATAATCCGGTAGTCCGGAAGTATGCGTTAATAAATTTTCAATCGTAATATTTTTATAAGGGAAGTCTGGGAAGAAATCATTTACAGTATTATCATAACTCAGCTTACCTTGTTCCTGAAGAATCATTATAGCCATTGCTGTAAATTGTTTGCTGCAAGAAGCAAGGTCAAACATAGTACTATCATTCAGTGGGGATTTCGTTTCAAAATCTGCATATCCTTCACATTGCTCATAAAATACTTTTTTGTTTTTCAACACTAAAATGCAGCCATTGAAATTTGCTGCATTGTGTTTCAGATTTACTATGCTGTCAATTGAAAATAATGCAGATTTTTCTGAGATAGGAGCAAGGGAATCATTTTTAGAAAATTGAAATTTATAACTTGGATTACTTAACCCAATAATTTTATTTTTTTTCGAAATATAAAAACCCATTGTTTGAATTTCGGTTGTATCCCTTATATATTTTAAATTAGCCAAATAGCTTCGACTGTTTCCTTTTTGAATGAGTGAATCAATTGTTGCACTGCCTATCATTTCGTATTGTAAGCTATATATTTGTTCAAGCCTTTTCTCAGTAAAAACAAGTTTTAACAAACCACTCATTGAATTTCTCATTTTCTCAAAATCCTGAGCATTATATCCTTCTATATAACCGTGTATTGGGTTTACAAGTGTGTCATTAGTAGTTTGAGAGTTTGCATGTATAAACACATTTGCAACACATAACATTGAAAGGATTATTTTTTTCATAAATTTTTTTCTAGCACTATTAGTACTTCAAAAATAAACTTTTCAAGTGATCAGGAAGAAATATAAATATTTGATGGTAGATAGAAAATGGAAAGCGTTTTCTGTTTGTAAAGAAGGAATCAGATTATTCATTTTTATTTCTTTCGTCTTTCCAGATTAAGGTCTTTTCAATTTCCCCTGTAAACTCCGGACATTTACCATCACCTTTTCCTGTAATGCCGCCATCGGGTGCGCAAAGTAAAATGCATTTATCATCATACAATTTGCTGAACCGATCGCAACAGGCAGAATTAAAATAGTAATAGATTTTACCATCTGCTTTCCATTCCCATACTTCTGCAGGTGGATTTTGCACTTCTTCTTTCTGAATTTCTCTGATTTTATTTTCTATACAGTTAGGGGCTTCCTTCGCTAAATTTAATTTCACGCAAGATGAAATTGTTAGTGTGAAAATAAATATCCCCGCTATTGTTGTAATTGAGTTTCTCATAAATGGTTTTATGTTTTACTAAATTTGGTTTGATTGCAAAAATAGAAATGTGTTTAAGTAAATAAAAAATAATCCCGCAGATGGCGCAGATATTCGCAGAAATAGGGAGTAAAAAAGTAATCCCGCAGATGGCGCAGATATTCGCAGATAAAAATAAATAATACATCAGCGTTAATCAGTGCAATAAGGGGAAGGAAATTTCTTAAAGATAAATAGAATAAAAATAAACCCGCAGATGGGACAGATATTCGCTGATAAAAATAAATAATACATCAGCGTAAATCAGCGCAATCAGCGGGAGGAAATTTCTTTCACATAGGTAGAATAAAAACAATCCCGCAGATGGGACAGATATTCGCTGATAAAACAAATAATACATCTGCGTTAATCAGCGCAATCAGCGGGAGGAAATTTCTTGCAGATAAATAGAATAAAACTAATCCCGCAGATAGCGCAGATATTCGCAGATATTCGCAGATAAAAATAAATAATACATCAGCGTAAATCAGCGCAATCAGCGGGAGGAAATTTCTTTCACATAGGTAGAATAAAAACAATCCCGCAGATAGCGCAGATATTCGCAGATAAAAAAATAAATATACATCTGCGTAAATCAGCGCAATCAGCGGGAGGAAATTTCTTGCAGATAAATAGAATAAAACTAATCCCGCAGATAGCGCAGATATTCGCAGATATTCGCAGATAACAAAGATAAATATTTATTCATTGTTAAGCAGTGAAATCAGCGGGAGGAAATTTCTTGCAGATAAATAGAATAAAAATAAACCCGCAGATAGCGCAGATATTCGCAGATAAAAAAATAAATATTACATCTGCGTAAATCAGCGCAATCAGCGGGAGGAAAATTCTTAAAGAAAAAAAATAAAGATTCTTATTTCCAGTAATTATTAGCAGCGGCAATGGTTGCAAATTCAGTTGCCACTGTTTGTCCAATTGCAATTAGCATAGCTGCATCTCCTGCATAAACAGGGCGCAGTTTTTCTCTCATTGCCGCATCGGGCTGCGTAATCTTAATTATAAGCCGGGACATTTTAACGGCTAATTGTCTTCCTTCTTCAGGTGTTTTTGTAATCAGGGAATTGTTGGGTACTAATTGCACTTCTTCTGACATGATTTATGTTTTTTTAGATTATAAAATTATTTGATTTATGAAATCGTTTACTATCTAAGCTAACAACTTTAAATTTTAAATGTTGGATAGCAATAAGAGAAAATTATATTTTATATAACTCTATCAAAATTGTGGTTTAATTTTTTTGATCATTATTTCTTTTCAACAGCAATGTTTTTCTGTTTATTTCGAAGGGTAAGTTATGGCGTTTCTTGTAATTGATAGTAAATAAAATAGCGATAGCAATGGTGAGTGCTCTGAATATATTTGCGGTTATTCCGCCAAGTGCTGTCGTGCCACTATCAAATAACATCCAGGAAAGATTCATAAATGTATGTGTGAATATGGGTACCCATAAATTATAATTCCATTCCGCAAAAAGCCATGCAAATAATACTGCTCCCATAAACGTAACTGAAAAAATTCCTACAAGCTCATTTAAGTCTTGGCTTTGATATAGATGTCCGGAAGCAAATATTAATGCACCCAAAAATATGGAGGGTATAAAACCCAATCGGGTATTTTTAAAAAGCTGTCCAAACAAAAAGCCTCTGTAATATAGTTCCTCCATGAAGCCAGCAATGAGAGTTCCTGCTATCAAGTCTTGAACTTCAATTTCATTGCTTAAGTTGAAGAAAATTAATCCTCCGGCAAACATCGGTAAAGTAAATAATGCACTTGTCCATATTCCTGTAAACATACTTTCAGAGAGTCCGAGATACTTTAAAATATTTCTGTTTTTATTTATAATCCATGTACCGATAAATATGGGAATACCAATTAAAAAATAGGTTGCGATATAACTTATTATACCCTGATGTGTAATAGAATCTAATTCAACTTTTATTGTTTTAAAATTTTGAAATAGTAAATAGAATGCTATAAAACTTAGGGCTACAATTATTAGATTTTTTATTGTTTTATTTGATTTCATTCTGCCAGATTATTTATTCAGAAATATATTGAGAAATACTTTTGCAAACTCTGAATTCAACACATTGCCCTTTTCTAAATTAAAGGGAGAGCTTAAGTTTTGGCTATTTGTCAAAATCACCAGAGTCAAATTCTTTTCTAGCACTTTAAGATATAATCCTGAATAAGCGTCGGGTTGTAAACCATAATGCCAGACTAAAGTGTAACCTTTGTATTTCTGTATAAACCAACCATAACCATAGGGTGAAATGCTTTTATCTATCAACTCAAAAGGAGTAAGCATTTTCTCCTTACTTGCTTGTGATATAATCTTATTATTGTTAAATGCATTATCAAAAAGTAATAAGTCATGAGCAGAAAATACAAGTCCGGCACCTGCGTTTAAATCCGGATCAGGAAAATCAACTCTTACAAAATTTCCGTTGTCATCCACTTTATAGGGTAAGGCAATTTCTTCCAACATTAATTTTTTTGAAGAGTCCAATTAAGAAGATGCGGAATGTTTTAATTGTAGTTTTTCAATTACTAAACTGTCCACCCATTTATCAAATGTTATTTTAGTAGCAGTTTGTACCACATCGGATAACATACCAAAAAGAAATCCATTGTATTTATATTTTGTACCCGGAATATTTTCAGCCGTATGTGATAAATGATGTTTTATTAAAATGTCATTACGTTCCGGATGATATTCATTTAACAGAAAGGAATACTCCGGCATTTCTTCATTGAAATATCCAAGAATTCTGCTGCAACTTCCTAAATAGTCAGGATAATAATCTTTAATCTTCCAATCTAAATCAATTTTATTTTCTTCTGCAAGATGCATTAAGATTGTTGAAAAAATGGGTTTGGTTAATGAAGCAATTCGCAAAGGGGTATTTCCTGACATTGGGATATTTTGCTCCACGTTTGCCAGACCAAATCCTGTAATAAGTTGTATAGAATCATTGATAGAAATACCTACGCTCATGCCGGGTATTTTATATGCTATGCGTAAAGAATCTAATTCATTCTCAAACAGCGCTATTTTGTTTATATCGTTTTCTTTCTGCGATTGGCATGAAGCAATCAGAATGATACACAACATAAATAATAATTTATTCAACATTACATCATAGTAATTTTATTTATTGCCAACATTAGAATATTAAAAGTAAACATTATTCAAAAGTGGTGTGTTATGGGAATAATAATTTCTTAAAAAAGTACACTCTATATTCACCTCTAAATTTAATTGGCTTTTCTGGATAGCGTTTACATTTATTTAGCGAAGCTGGGAAAAATTATTAAAACAACTATGCAAAATTATTTAATTATCGGAGGCTCTAGTGGTATAGGCCAGGAACTCGCTAATCAACTTTCTCAGACAGGCAATCATATAATTGCAACTTATAACAAAAATGAACCTAAGAATGAAAAGCCTGATATTGATTTTCATCCTTTAAATGTTTTGGAGGAAACATTTTCATTAGATTTTTTACCCGATGAATTGGCAGGATTAATTTACTGCCCGGGAAGTATTAATCTTAAACCTTTTGAAAGAATAAAACCCATAGATTTTGAAATGGATTATAAACTTCAGGTAATCGGAGCTATTAAAATTATTCAACAAGTATTACCAAGATTAAAGAAATCTAAAAATGCATCTATAGTTTTATTCTCTACAGTTGCTGTTCAAACCGGCCTGCCATTTCACACGCAGGTGGCCACTTCTAAGGGTGCAATTGAAGGATTAGCGAAAGCACTTGCGGCTGAATTTGCTCCTGCCATTAGAGTGAATTGTATTGCACCTTCCTTAACGGATACACCCTTGGCGGCGTTCTTGTTAAATACCGAACAAAAGAAAGAAGCCAATGCACTGCGTCATCCTTTAAAAAGAATTGGCTCCACAGAGGACATTGCAAATATGGCGGCGTTTTTACTATCTTCTAAAGCAGCTTGGATAACAGGTCAAATTCTACATGTAGATGGTGGTATGTCTTCTTTAAAAATTTAAATAATCATCGAAAAACATATTAAAGATAAAATGAAAGAAACTTTTCTATTTGCTGATTGGAAAATAATTATGGCAAACTATGAAGTGAGTCTTGATGAAAACCATATTTGCCGCTGAATTTTATTTATGAATAATTTTAAAACACACTCCGGATACATATTAGCTTTATTGGCAACTCTTATTTGGTCAGGTAATTTTATTGTAGCACGGGATTTAAATGCATCGTATTCTCCTGTTTCAATTTCATTTTTTCGATGGTTAATTGCCACCGTAGTAATTCTTCCTTTTGCACTACCTCATTTGAAGCGAGACTTCAAGCTGTTAATAGCGCAATGGCGACTCATCCTTGTGTTGTCATTAACGGGGGTTACTGTTTTTAATACACTGATATATCTTGCTGCCCACACCACTTCTGCATTTAATTTATCACTCTTCGCCATTACAGCTCCCATTTATGTAGTCTTTTTCAATTGGATGTTTTACAAAGAAATCATTACACGGAATCAAACGATTGGATTCATCATTCTTCTTGTTGGGTTACTCGTGTTACTTTCTAAAGGAAACCCGGAAAAAATTCTTGAACTTGAATTTAACAGAGGAGATTTATGGATGGCGGTAGCTGCCAGTATTTTTGCTTTTTATTCTTCCTTACTAAGAAAAAAGAATCCTGCTCTGGGTAACCTTTCTTTTTTATCTTCCACATTCATATTAGGTGTATTCATGTTAATTCCATTTTTCATTATAGATTTAATGAGCTCATCTTTACCATTAAAATTTACAACTTCCTCTACGTTGCAGTTTATTTTTATAGGTGTGGGACCTTCCATAATTTCCTATTATCTGTGGAATAAATCTGTTGTTGAAATAGGCTCAACAAAAGCAGCAACCATTTATAATACGCTTCCTATATTCAGTGCTTTTTTTGCGGCACTATTTCTTAACGAGCAGGTGTTAGCGATACAGATTGTAAGTTCTGCAATAATTGTAGCAGGGGTTTTATTAGTATTGCTTGGGAAGCGTAATAAGATTTCTGAATATGAGAGTGGACAGAAATGAGTAATCAGAAATGAGTGACCATTTACCATTCACCATTTACCATTGACTTTTGCTTATTGCCAATTGCATATTTTTTTCACTCACTACTCACAATTCACAATTCACCATTTATCCCTTATCTTTAAACCACTATGGATATTCAGTCAATTATATGGGTAGTTGTTGCGATTATCTGGTTTATATTTTCAAGTTTTAATAACAAGAAAAAACGAGAAGCGGAACTGAACAAGAAAGCGGGTAAACCTGTGGAGACGGAAAGGCGACCAAAGAATGCAATGGAAGAAGTATTGCGTGAGTTACAACGCCGTGCGGAATCTATTGAACGACCAGAGGTAGTAAATCCAAAACCTGTTGTAGCGAAAACTATTAAAGCCAATAAACATCAAAATTCCAACAAGCAAGAATTAGTGAAGGGTAAGGATATCTTTTCAATGGATGAGAAGCGTAAGAGCATGGAGTATGAAGAGTATGTTAGGAAGCAACGACGTAAGGAACATGATGCAGAAAACAGACATCTGGAAGAAAAAATTCAAAATTATTATGCGGAAGATGTAAATACTATAACCCCAATAATTGATTTAAGAGATATTATAATTGCAGATGCTATTTTGAATCGCCCCTACGCTGATCGCTGATTAAAAACTGAATTGTTTGTCGTGATCGTTGTTCCAATAAAATTTCTTTTCCTTTGGTTAATTCTTCAATTATTTCCCCAGTGTAATGTCGGATGGTAAGCAATTGTAAATTGTCATTTGTCAATATTTCATATTCTTCAGCTAACTTTTCGAACAGTGGATTTAATGTATAAGGATTGTTGTCAACCACTGCTGAAAAACTGAGTGCTGCCGTTTGTATCATATTTGCTTTTACTTTATAGTCAGCAAATAAATTATAAATATTACTGAGATTATTTTCTGCAATAAAAGAAAAATCATTTGCCTTGACAGACATCAGTAATTGATTTTTTTTCAATACAATTATTGGCGGATATGTTTTATCAGAATCATCCGCATAAATTCTAGTTCCTGCTGCTTCTGGATTTATAAATGAGCGTACATATAATGGAATTTGTTTGTTCTGTAATGGCTTAATTGTTTTTGGATGAATTACCTGCGCACCATAATAAGTCATCTCCACTGCTTCATAATAAGTGAGTTCATGCAACTGTGTTTTAAACGGAAATTCTTTTGGATCTGCAGTGAGTACACCGGGCACATCTTTCCAAATCCAAAGACCTTCTGCATTTAAACAATTCGAAAAAACAGCACCCGTAAAATCAGAACCTTCACGGCCTAATGTGGTAACTAATCCCGAAGATGTTCCGCCGATAAAACCCTGTGTAACCACATGTCCTTTTTCTAATAATGCAGGAAGAATTGTAGTACATGATACATTAGTTTTATCCCAATCTACAATTCCTTCACGCCATGTTTCATCTGTATGAATTACAGTGCGCACATCTAACCATGTATTATTTATTGCAGCATGATTTAAATAAGAACTCAGAATTGCAGAAGAAATAATTTCACCAATACTCACCACCTGATCATAAAATTTCGGATAGCTGAATTGTTTTGATTGTGAAAGTTGAGTTTGAATTAATTGTTTGTAGTGTTCAATATTAAAATCTATTTGCAATGCAGAAATAATTTGCTGATGATTTTGAATCAATATATTTAATGCGTCATCAAAATCTTTTTCATTAAAAGCAAGCTCTGCAATTTGCTCCAATGCATTTGTTGTTTTTCCCATTGCAGAAACAATTATTACAATATTTTCATTTTCGAACATCTGTAATATTCTACCCACATTGCGAATACCTTCTGCATCTTTTACGCTGGCACCACCAAACTTAAAAACTTTCATTGTTGTAAAAATAAGCCTGTAAAAATTACTTAGTTATTTAATGCACTATCAAAATCTGTTTGATTGATTCTATAAGTCAACCATTCTGCATCATGTTGCGCATTTATTTTCTCATAGAATTTTATTGCAGGCGTATTCCAATCCAGCACTTGCCATTTCAGTAACATAGCACCTTCGTATTTTGCCGTGCGAATTATTTCTTTAAACAATAAACTTCCCACACCGGATTGTCTGTAATTTTCTGTAACTATTAAATCTTCCAACCAAATATATTTTCCTCTCCATGTGGAATATGCCCAATAATAAAAAGCAATACCAATAATTGATTTTTCCGGAGGTAAAGTAGTGTCTTCAGCAACTATTACTTTAAACCTCTTTTCATCAAATCCATCGGTAATATATTGCTGAGGTGTAGTGATAACTTCTGATGGTGCATTTTCAAATGCGGCCAGTTCTTGTACTAATCGGTGCACCTGCAACATATCTTTTGTAAGGGCTTGTCTAATCCATATTTGCATTGCATAAAGTTAGGCAACCATATTTTTGTTTAATTTTCATCATATCGGGGGTATTGATTTACTTAACTTTGAACCAGATATAAAAAGTATGAGACCAAAAACTTTAGTTGAATTTATAGTGGAACGCCAGTCGGATTTTCCGTATGCTACAGGAGAATTAACAAGATTATTAAGCGATATCAGTATTGCATCAAAGATTGTAAACCGTGAAGTGAATAAAGCGGGTTTGGTAGATATTCTGGGTGCAGAAGGCAGTGAAAATATACAAGGCGAACAACAACAAAAATTGGATGTGTATGCAAACAATCAATTTATTCAAGCGCTGAATGCCGGGGGAGAAGTGTGCGGAATTGCATCAGAGGAGAATGATGAATTTATTGGATTGAATGGTGCTATTTCAAAAAATGGAAAATATGTAGTGCTGATAGATCCATTAGATGGCTCTTCAAATATTGATGTGAATGTTTCCATCGGAACCATCTTTTCTATCTATCGCAGATTATCTTTTTCCGGACCGGCAGTGATAGATGATTTCTTACAAAAAGGTAGTGAGCAAGTTGCTGCCGGATATGTAATTTATGGTTCTTCCACAATGTTGGTTTATACCACAGGTAAAGGTGTAAATGGATTTACTCTCGATCCTTCAATCGGTGAATTTTGTTTATCGCATCCATTAATTCGCATTCCTAAAACCGGATTAATCTATTCTATTAACGAAGGAAATTATGTGCATTTTCCCGAAGGCGTAAAGCAATATATTAAATATTGTCAGGAAGAAGATATTGCTACAAAGCGTCCATATACATCAAGATACATCGGTTCATTAGTTGCAGATTTTCATCGCAATATGTTGAAGGGCGGAATTTATATTTATCCGGAAACGGCGAAATCACCAAAAGGAAAGTTGAGATTATTATATGAGTGTAATCCATTGGGATATATTGCAGAACAAGCCGGCGGTGTTGCATCTACAGGAACAAAACGCATTCTGGATGTGGAGCCAAAAGAATTGCATCAGCGGGTTCCTCTATATATCGGTTCATCAGAAATGGTGGCACAAGCAGAGCAATTTATCAAGCAACATAAGGAAGCAACTGCCAAAGTGAATTAATCGAATAGATTGTTTCCACTTTCTTCATAATAAGTATCAATTAATAAGTTGTTGCTTTCACTGGCTTCCACAGCTAATACATCGCAACGCTCATTTTCAGGATGTCCGTTATGGCCACGAATCCAAACAAAATGAATAGTATGCATGCGAAATAATTTTAAAAATCGCTTCCATAAATCCGGATTCTTTTTTCCTTTAAATCCTTTTTTCTCCCAACCAAAAACCCAACCTTTTGCAACCGCATCCACCACATATTTTGAATCGGAATATATTGTAATATCTAATGGATTACGATTCAATTTTTCTAATGCAGTAATCACTGCAAGTAGCTCCATGCGATTGTTGGTGGTAAGGCGATAACCTGCGCTTAATTCCATTTCATGATTGCCATAACGCAAAATTGCACCATAACCACCTGGCCCGGGATTTCCCTTTGCAGCACCATCTGTATAAATTTTTACCATTGAAGTAAATTTAAAATATTAAGGATTGTAAACTATTATCTATTCGGATATTTTTACTAATATTGATTTACCATTATGAAAACGATACACATCTCACTAATTATTTTGGGGTTGCTTATTGTTAGCTGCTCCAAACCCGAACCAGGCTCAATTGAATTGTCTAATCTTTCAAAGAAAGTATTTGATACCTTAAAAGGAGGCGACGAATCAAAGTTTGAATTACTCATTCCGGATGAAAAAACATTTACTCTTTATAGGGTTGTTGTTGAGAAGGATTCAGGAAAATCTTTAGGCGATATGGATAATTTTAATGGGGAAATAATTAATGAATATAAAAATTTCCGCAGTGTCTTAGGTGAAATCAATGGAGCCACACATACTAATTACACTGAAGAACTTGCAAAAACAAAAGCAACCACAAGGGCTGTTATCACTACAAAATTTTCAATGGATGGAAATTTTACCAAATATAAGTTCGACGCTGTCAAATTGAATGGTCGTTGGTTTTGCATGGGAAATTTCCAATTAATTCAATCATCTGCTACTAATTAGAAAAGATTATTTTTTTAGTAAATATTTTACAACTTTTTACCATAGCCAATAAATAATTGCAGTCTCACGTTGAATATCAACATTGCATTGTGTATTGAATTATATCGTATTTAACCAAGTATGCATGTGTTCTTCTTTATTTTCGGCACTATTGAAAAACATTATCAAAAGCCTGTAATTAAAATATATCGAAATCTTCCTTTACAAGCGATACGCATAATTATGATAAAATATCTGAGAACAGCTTTTTTGGTTGTAAGTGTTTGGTGTTTGCATATACAGGTACAAGCACAGGAAACTAAAATTTATACGGATCCATATCGGAGTTATAAAACCGGAATGGAATTGTTTGAAGCAAAAAAATACAGCACTGCGCAAATGCAGTTCGAACAAACAATTCAAATGATACCGGATGATGCATCCGAAGAAATTATAATGTACAAAGCCGATAGTTGGTATTATAATGCGCTTTGTGCTATTGAACTTTCCAATCCTGATGCAGAGCAACTGATGCTTGCATTTATTGAAAATTATCCCGGACATGCACTGATGGGTTCGGCATATTTTCATTTAGGTAAAATTTATTTTAAGAATAGAGAATATACAAAAGCTTTGCAATGGTATGAACTGGTGGATGAATATGATTTAAATTTTTCTGATCGTGATGCCTATAAATTTCAATATGCTTATACACTGTTTACCAAAAAAAAATTAGATAAAGCCAATGACTTATTTAAGCAATTGAAGGAAAAAGAAGGGCCGTATTATTTTGCTTCTAATTATTACTATGGATTTATTTCGTATTTGAACGACGATTACAATGAAGCTATTGCAAGTTTTAATCGGGTGAAAGATGAAGGTGTATATGCGCTTGTAGTGCCTTATTATTTCTGCAATATTTATTACAGTCAAAAAGAATATGATAAACTGATTGCGTATGCAGAACCGTTGATAGAAAATACCAGATTGAATTATCATGCTGAAATAAATCAATTACTCGGGCAGGCATATTTGATGAAAGAAAATTATGAAAAAGCATTGCCCTATTTAAGCTATTATGTAGAAAAAGTTAGATCAAGAAAACCGGAAGATTATTATCAATTGGGTTTTGTACAATATCAACTCAAAGATTATCAGGGAGCATTAAGTAACCTGGGAAGTATCACTGATAAAAATGATACGATATATCAGCAGGCCGCTTTTTTGATGGGTAATTGTTATGTCAATACAGATAAAAAAGAAGATGCCCGCAATAAATTCTTAGATGCTTCTTTGTATTCCATTGATAAAAATGTGCAGCAAACTGCATTGTTTAATTATGCAAAGTTGAGTTATGAGTTGCAATATTATCCGGCAGCAGTAACTTCTTTAAAAACATATTTGGAAAATTATCCTAACGGAAAATTTACAACCGATGCACAGGAATTATTAGCAGATGCATTGGTGAATACAAAAAAATATGATGAAGCACTGGCTATTTTAAATGGTATTCCTGAAAAATCAAAGCAACTAAAAATTGCCTACCAAAAAGTAGCGTATTACAGTGGAGTAGATGATTATAATAATAAAGATTATGTGGGTGCGGAAGATATGTTTATGAAGTCGTTGATGTATCCTCTTGATGGTAAAATACAAGCGGGAAGTTATTTCTGGTTGGGAGAAATAAATTATCAGGATGGTAAATATGCAAAAGCAATTTCCAACCATGTGAAATATCAAGATGTGGCAAAAGCAAGTGGAAATCCAACTGCTGAAGTGCGAATTGCGTATTCAAATTATACAATCGGATACGCTTATTTCCGACAATCAAATTTTGGAAATGCGGTAAAATATTTTGATAAGGTTACAAACGAATTAAAATTATCTAAAACCGCCTCACAGGAAGTGGATATTGCATTGGATGCCACATTGCGATCTGCAGATTGTTACTTCATGACTAAAGAATATAATAAAGCGGAAAAGAATTATTCAAAGATTATTGACAACAATTATAAAGGTTCGGATTATGCATTATTTCAAAAAGGAATGTTGCATGGTTTGAAAGGTGAAAACGCCAATAAGATTTCGACGCTGAAACAATTGAATTCTAAATTTCCGAAATCATTGTATGTGGATGATGCGATGTATGAAATTGCCAATACTTATTTTTTAATGAAGGATAATAATGCGGCAATAAATGGATTTAAAGCATTGTTAAATGATAAGCCAAATAGTGGTTATGTAATTAAAGCATATTTAAAATTAGGTCTGATTTATTATAACATGGATGATTTGGCAATGGCTGAAAAATATTATAAATCCGCATACGAATTATCACCTACTACGTCCGAAGGTGCAGAAGCAAAAAATGCGTTGAAAGATATTGCTGAAGAAACCGGAAATGTAAGTGGGCTGGAAGGTATAGCCACAGTTTCTGAAAAAGATTCTGTGAGTTATAATGCGGCAAAATTCAAATATAATAAAGATGATTATGCCGGTGCAGCAAAAGCATTTAGTGATTATTTGAAACAATATCCAAAAGGTTATTTCAGAGAACAGGCATTATTTTATCGTGCGGAAAGTTATTTCAAAACCGAAGCGTATGAAAAAGCATTGGCGGATTATGCAATCTTAATTGATGAAAAGAAGCCTGCGTTTTTAGAGAGTTCATTAGTGCGTGCTTCATGGATAAGTTACTATGTGAAAGAAGATTATAATACCGCATTTGATTACTACGAATTGCTGTTTCAAAATGCCAGTTATAAAGAAAATGCATTTGTGGCAATGAAAGGATTGTTGCGTGTTTCTTATCAATTAAATAACTATGATGATGTATTGGTAAATGCAAATCGCATTCTCGCTTCTGATCTTGTTACAAACGAAGAACGCATTGAAGCAAATTACTATTCAGGGAAAGCATATCTGGCAAAAAATAATAATGATAAAGCATTTGAATCTTTTCAAAAAACTGCGCAGTTAACTACAAATGTTATTGGAGTAGAAAGTCGTTTTATGATGGCTGATATCTTATATCAGAAAGGTAAACTGGATGATTCTAAAAAACAATGTTTAGAAATTGTAAATGAATTACCGGCGTATGAAGAATGGGTAATACGCAGTTATATTTTATTGGCGGATATATCTGCATCCAAAGGAGAATATGCACAGGCAAAAGCATCGCTGCGCAGTATCATTGATAATTATCAGGGTGATCCGCAATTGGTGGAACTTGCAAAAATTAAATTGCAACAGATAGAAGAATTAGAAAAAGGGGCAAGACGTATTGACGAGCAAGATCAAAACAATAATGATAATCCTGAAGAATTAGAATTCAACAAATAAAAACCGGTAAAATGCAAATAGGAAAAATAATATACAGCATATTTTTAGTAGTGTGCATACTTTGGATACCGGGGTTGCTTTCTGCACAAACCGGAGTGAGCGATGAAGAAGTAGATGTGATTCGTGATTATAATCCGATATTGGCGGATGCATTAAAAATCAATCTCACTGCACAAACACCTGAATCTAATACAACACCTGAAGCATTGATTTATAATACGAATGTGAAGTACTTTGAATTGCCTTATCAGCCAATAAAAATAAAACCGATTGCACTGAATAAAACACCGGAAGAAGATTTGGAAAATATTTATGTGAAGGTGGGTTTCGGTGCACCTTTAACGCCATTAGCACAAGTGTATATAAATTCGGGTAGATCTGATAAGTTGAATTACGGATTATTTGCAGATTATATTTCAACGAATAGTACTGACTTTAAAGATTACAGTCATCTAAATATTGGAGGTACAGCAAATTTTTATTTGAATAAAGATTATGTAATTCCTATCAATGCCGGTTTTACAAATGATGTGGTTTATTATTATGGGTATGATGCCGACAGTTTAGAATTTGATAAAGAGGATGTGCGTCAGCGATTCAATGCATATAATTTTGATGTTGCATTTAAGAACCTTGCCGATAATGATTTGAATATTGATTATTTAATTCAAACCGGTGTATCAGGTAAAAATGATATTAATAAATATGGTGTAATAAATCCGTTTCTGCGATTGGCTGCGGATAAAAAATTAGATAATGATTTTACTGCAGGTGCCGAATTGTTTTTAGATTTTTATAATCATAAAGCACCTGTTAATCAGGACAATGCTGTTACACATTTAATATTGCATTATGGTGCGGTTACACCGGAGTTTTCACTGTTGTTGCAATTGGATAATGCAGTTGAAAAACAGGGAAGATATTATGCGCTTCCTACAATTGAGTTTAGCAAAGATTTAGTGGGAGATAAGTTTGTATTTGTTGCTGGATGGGATACAAGATTAATAGTAAATAATTTTAATTCAATTACCAATGAAAATCCATTTGTTGGGGACACCATAAATTATAAGAGTTCTGTTTCCGATAAAAAATATGCAGGATTCAGAGGTTCTACCAACGGAAATTTTTCATATAGTCTCGAAGGATATTATAAAATAAATAGAAGCATGTTGTTCTATGTAAATAATCCTTTCGATGCAAAACGTTTTGATGTGTTATATGAGGATGCAACATTGTTTGGTGGTAATGTTGAAGTGAATTATTTCAATGCAAATAAATTCAGAATAATGGCAGCGCTTGATTATTTTTCATTCGTGGAATTAGATCTTGAAAAACCTTGGTTTACACCCACTTTAAATTGGACATTGGCAGGTACATATTATTTCAACAGCAAACTTTCAGCTACTGCTGATATTTTTGGGGTGAATGGCTCTTATGCATTACTGCCGAATGAAGTAATTGAAAAGATAAAGGGAACCATGGATTTAAATATTTCTGCCAATTATATGTATTCCCGTTATTTCAATATTTTCCTGAATATTAATAATATCACTTCTTATAAATACGAGCGATATTATAATTATCCGGGATACGGAATAAATGCAATCGCAGGTATTTCTTTTTCTTTTTAACAGGTTATTAACACACTGTGAATTTATATTAGGCCGGATTTAAGGTAAATTCGGATAAGAATTGCGAAACTTGCCGACATGATAGATGTGTCCAAACATATTAGCGAACTATTGTTAACCAATAACTGTGTAATTGTGCCCGGTTTTGGTGGCTTCGTGGCTAATTATCAACCGGCAAGAATTCACACTGCCTCCTATATTTTCAATGGTCCATCCAAGTCTATCGCTTTTAATATTAATCTTTCGGCAAATGATGGCTTATTGATTAATAAAATTGTTTCCAGTGAATACATAAATTTATTTGAAGCTGAAAAAAGTATCGCACAGTTTGTTCAGGAAATAAAAACTGAAATTAAAGAGGGGAGGACTTATAAGTTGCCAAAAATTGGAAGACTGTTGATGGATAAAGAAGGACATATTCAATTTATCCCCGACCCATCAAATAATTTCTTATTACAGAATTATGGCTTGTCAGCATTTGAAGCAAAACCAGTAGTACATAAGCGTGAACCTATATTAAAATCTTTAGAGGGAACAGGTATTACAAATGAAGAAATACCGGTTATAAAATCTGGTCGCCAGTTTAGAATTATTGCTATAAGCACAGCGGCAATATTATTAATAGCTTTTTTAATTCAGATATTTATTCAGGTAAATGCCCAGGATAAAAACTATGCTGATATATTAGGAATTGATGCATTATTACACAATGATGTAGTGTCTACTTCGCAATATTCACCCGGTTATATGCGCATGGAAAATTATTTTTTAAAGTATTACAGACCTACCACTGCACTTACGGATTCTATTCCAATGTTAACAGCAGACCAAATACATGAAGCAATTGAAGTGAATTTAAATGCAAATAATAATCAGTTAATTGTTGAAAGTAAATATTGGGTAATAGCTGGTGCTTTTGGAAAAAAAGAAATTGCAGATTTAGTGAAGGATCAAATTTATAAAGAGGGTTTTTCTGTAGAAGTAATTCAGAAGAATGATTATTTCATGGTAGCTATAAGTATTCCATTAGAAATAAACTATGCAACATATCGCAATCAATTTATTGATGCCACCGGGATAACAGATGCCTGGGTTCTAAAAAAATAAAACCCCGCTTTTCAGCAGGGCTTTACTTTAATTTTTTACACAAGATTATTCATCACTAGCCTTGTCTGTTGTTTTAACAGGCTTTGCTGATTTATCGCTTTTATTAGCTGACTTATCACCTTTATCATGTGTTACTTTGTTTTCCATTTTTGTCATCTGCTCATCGGAAAGAAAAGTATGAAATTCATCTCTTCTTTGACTGTTCAACTGGTCTTTATGAGCTTGTGCAGCTTCTTGATTTGAGTCTTCAGTTTTATTGTGCTTCATTTCATCTAAAGCTCTATAATATTTAAGATTTGTTTGCAAAGCCTTTTGTTTTTGATCAGCTGTCATGTTTAATTCTGATGCCATTTTTTCTGTATCTTTTTTTGCTCTGTCTTCAGCGGAATCTTTGCTCGTATTTGTACTGGCATTTGGGGCAGTATTACCCATTGTTGAAGTTTCAGTTGATGATTTAACAGAACTACCTGACGTCTCTGTACTCTTTGTTTGAGCGAAAGTTGTACCCACCATGAACAACGATGCACAGGCAAATAATAATAAATTCTTTTTCATTTTATTTTAGTTTTTTATTGTTTAAGAATGCAATAAAATGCAAAAAAACCGTGCCAGTATTTGGACACGGTCTTTTAAAATATTTTAAAATAATTTTTTTTTACTTGATACTATTTTCTATTAATGCATCCTTGTTTTCATTAAAAATTGCTAATTGACTTTCATCCAATACTCTTGGATAAGTATTAATTGCGGACGTAACAATATCTGTTTTATGTTTCTTGAAATCTTCGGGAGGAGTTCCTTTGTCTTGTAGAATCTGCATACGCTTTCCAAATGTAAGATTGATATATACAATTTCATCTTGTTGCTCATCTGTTAATGCAAGTAGTTTATTTGCTTCTTCCATGGATTGTATTGACCAGTCAATATATTTCTGATCAACTTGTTGCGCAAAACTTTTATTTTTTTCAGAGCGATTAATATCATAAGATTGAGAAAAACCTATCTGTGTGCTCATGGCAAATAATAAACTGATAAAGATTATTTTTTTCATAATTAAATATTTAAGATTTTAAAGATAAGAAATTCTATACTATCGGGCAGCACCTCTATATAATTTATCATTGATCGCAATTCCTATTCCATCATGGGGGAATAATTCAGTATAGATAATCTCACAATGGCCGTTATCAAGACGATGCAAGGCAGCAAAAAGGTTTCGGGCAGCTTCGGATAAATCTCCTTGTGTACTTAATACTTCTTGTTGTATGATTTGAGAATTATTAAATTTTTTTTTAAAAGAAAGTACACCGATTTTTTTACCCGAATTAGACAATAGCATTTGTTCAATATTTCCTATTAGCATTCTTTTTAAAGGGGCATAATGTAGTTTCATCATGCCCGGTGCTTCAATAGGATTGTTTTTTTCCGGGATAATTATTTCTAATTGTGTCTGTGATTGTAAATCCTGAATGGTAATAAATCCTTGTCGCAAAATTTCAATCTGATTTTTACTGTTTAATTTAATAATAGTTGATTCAATACCGACTTTACATGAACCGCCATCCAGTATATAATCCACTTTGTTTCCCAATTGTGTTTCTACATGAAATGCTTCAGTCGGGCTAATATATCCAAATGGATTAGCACTTGGGGCTGCAAGTGGAAGGTTAATTAATTGTAGAAGTTGAAGGGTTAATGGATGATCTGGAATGCGCACTGCAACATAAGGCAAACCTGCAGTTACAATATCATGTATGGTAGGTTTTTTTTTAAATAAAAAAGTGAGTGGCCCCGGCCAAAATATTTTAGCAAGATGTAATAATTCGGGGTGAGGAGTTATTACGTAATTACTGAGTTGAGAGATATCACCGATATGAATTATTACAGGATTAAAACGAGGGCGGTTTTTCGCTTCAAAAATTTTAATCACTGCATCTGTATTCAATGCATTTGCCGCAAGTCCATAAACTGTTTCTGTTGGAATGGCAACTAATTTTCCTGACCTGAGTAATTCAGCAGCATAATTGATATCCGTTCCTGTCATGATTCGAAATTTGGTTTCCAATATAAAATACTGTTACCCTCTGTTTCAATTTCTGTCTTTCCCGGAAAAACAGTTTTCAAATTTTTCCAAAGTTCATGTTCATATTTATAACCATCCTTTAATCTGCTGAATAATAGATTGCCGTTGGGAGAAATTATACTTTTTAATTTTTGCAGAAACTCAAGTGTAAAAAACTTTTCAGGGACATAAGTATCAATAAATAAATCTACAGTAATCAGATCAAATTTTTCTTTTGTTTGCATTACAAATTGTAAGGCATCACTCTGAATTATTTTCAATTTATCATATTCTGTAGCTGAGGGATAATATTTTTTTGCGCAGCGAATAATTTCAGGATCTAATTCAACGGAGGTAATTGAAATTGTATCACCCAATTTTTTTTGTAGCATTATCGGAATACTACCTAAACCTAAACCAAGCACTAAAATATTTTTTACATGTGTATATCGAATAGAGTTTAATGCATGACCGTACGAGGTATATAAGTCTTCAAATGAATAGATAGCATTTTTAGTTACCAATTGATAACGTCCTTTAAAAAGCAATACTTCCAGTGTGCCACTTACTGCACTTTCAAATTTTTCTTGACGAAAAGCAAAAAGATAGCTGCAATACTTTTTGAAAATATTCGGACGCATTTATTTTGCCTGTTTATAATAACCCATTGCCTCGGGCATATATTTAGTTTGAATGTTTTCAATGCGTGTTTCGTCGCTTGGATGAGTACTTAAGAATTCGGGAACGCTTGGTCCTTGTGTACTCATTCTTTTCCAAAATGCAACAGCTTCTTCCGGATTATATCCTGCTGATGCCATGAAAATTAATCCCAATCTATCCGCTTCTGATTCATGCGTGCGTGAGTAGGGCAATAGTATTCCAACAGTTGCTCCGGCACCGGCAGCAGTCATTAATAAATTTCTTGTTTCTGTAGGTTCATTAGAAAGAGCAAGATCCAAAGCCATATATCCGGTAGATGCCAACAATTCCTGACTCATGCGTTCATTGCCATGTTTTGCAACTGCATGCGCAACCTCATGACCAAGCACAACAGCAAGGCCTGCTTCTGTTTTAGTATATTGTAAAATGCCTGTATATACAACCACTTTTCCTCCGGGCATACACCAAGCATTTGGCTCCGGATTATCTATCAAATGAAATTCCCACTTAAAACCATCAAGGGCATGTTCCATTCCTTTGGATTTTAAAACTTGTTTTACACTTTGTGAAAGTTTGGTTCCGACATTTTGAACCATAGTTGCATCCGAAGAATTAGTAATTGTTTTCGTAGTAGAAAGGAATTCATTGTATTGCTGAAAACTCATTGCCAATACTTCACTGTCAGGTAAAAGTTTTACTTGTTTCCTTCCTGTAATCGGCACCTTCGCACAACTTGAAATTAAGATTGCAATTGTGCTTATGTAAATTATTTTTCGAAGCATATTTTTATTTTTAATTATTGGCTATTGGCAGTTGGCTATTGACATTGACTATTGACCATTGACAAAAAAAAACTCATCACTCATTATTGATTACTCATTAATTTTTTATCATTTATCATTTACCATTTACAATTGCCTATTGCTAATTGCCTATTGCCTATTTATTTTCACCACTCACTACTCATCTGTATCCTCTTCCAATTCTCCCGTTGATTCTCCTGTTAGCAACATCATCCGCCGTACAAATTTACCCACTGCTGGTTTAGATTCCAGCATATACACCAAACGTTTTCCATCTGCTTCAATAGTGCGTTTGCTATCGGGTAGAGTAAATATTTTTTCATTGATTGCATCACTGGAAGTATAGAGTTTCATTTGTCCTTTTCTGTAAGTGATATAGAAATAATCTTCGTAAGGTGTTTCGAAATACAGAGTAAAATTATCAATTCCTGACTTGCGTGAAAACTCTACATAGGTTTTAATATTTTGATTTATTTGTTGAGGACCTATCCATACAATTTGACCTGTTGAGCCTGTGGAACGAATTGCTTTTGAACCTTCGTCCCAAGTTAAAGGAATGCCTGTAATTAATAATGAATATGGAATATCTTTTGGCTTTGAAAGATATCCGATTTGATTTACTGATTCCATTAATTTCTCACTTTGCTTTTCATCACCCAATTCATAAATAGCTCCTAATAATAATGGCGAACTGAAATAATCAATAAAATCACTTTCCACATTTCCATTATAAATCAATTCACCAATTGCTTTCATCACTTCTTCATCAATAGGTAAATTAAATGCAAGTGTAGAATTTATACTATACACCGAGTCAATTGCTTTTTTTGCAATACTTCCGTACGATTTTATATCAACGATTTCAGTTTTCATACCGAAATACAAAGGTCCTTCCGCAGTTACATCTCCTGTTTTATCATCATAAATCATCAATGATCCGGGGAGTGTATTATCAAATGTTTTTTCTACGTTTCCAAAAAAGAATTTTGATTCATTTTCATCATAGTAACCATCACCTCTTGCAACATAAATCATCTGATCACTTTTGCTATATCGTTTGCCCATTAGACTTGTATATAACACAGGAGAATCAAATCGCTTAAAAACACCGGCATACACACTGTCGTTACTTTCTGATTTTGCAATGTTCATATTAAATGTAGGTTCTGCCGGATCAATTATCTGATCCACTCTAAACCAATCGGTTTTAAAATTTGCAGTATCACTCACCTCTAATTTTACATAACCTTTAAACCTTAAAAATTCTTCTGTGGTATTTACTTCCACCGGACCTTTAAACAACACTTTTTTCTCTAATTCAAATTTTGAAGTATCCTGCACATATCCTTTGGCAAATAATTGAAAAACATACACATTGGTTAAAGAATCTTTTAATTTTTTTACAGTGATTTCTTCAATAGGTATTTCTTGTAATTTTCCTTGTGGTGTGGTGTATTCATAAACACCTTTTCCTGCAATTGCATTACGACCATAAATATCTACGTTTGCTTTTTTAATATTATGATATGCATAAATTGTATCCGCTACAATTGTTGCATTTTGAAGTGTACGCATCTTTGCATCTGATTCGATAAATACTTTACCGCTATCCGGAATTACATGTGCATCTGCAATTGCAATATGCGGAACTCCTTCCACTCCAAGTATATAGGTTTTAAGATTAAATTTTCCGTTGGTTCCTTCAAACCATAATCCATCTTGCTCAGGATTTGTAGAATAAAAATTTCCAAACTCTTTATTTGTAGATTTAAAATCTAGTATACCTGCTGTCATATCCCAATCAAATTCGTTGATGGTAGTTTTGTATTGATTAAAAGGCATCTCAGTCATTACTGTATCAATATTGGAAATAAAATGACCTGTCATTTCTCCAAAATCCACAAAAGCACTAACATCATTCATGCGCAATGCAAGTTTATTTGGATCAATAGATTTAATAATCATGGAAGCTGTATCTGCAAACATCGTTTCCGCACCAAATCCAAATAAGTTTGAATACAATTCAGCATCCAACCACTTCATTGTTCCTTCCGCTAATAAACCACCTGAAGTAACAGTCAGACTTCCAGTTAATGTAGTTAAACTATCAAAAAAATTAAAAGGTGTTTCACCTTGATGAATAAACATTTGATCTTTATATGGCATCCATAATAAATCAACAGTAGTATTATCTACCGCAGGAAATTCAGTGCCTGCTGTTGTTTTTGTAATATCAAAATTTTCTACAGCAGCAATTGTACTGTCTGGAAAAAAATTAATTTTTGATGAGCGTGATTTCGAAGCCATAAATTCAATTAATCCTGAACCTTTAAATCCTTCATTACTCAAATAAATACTGTCGTTGTATTTTCCCAATCCACCATACATCGCATATCCTTCCGGTGGTGTTTTTGTTTTAAAGCCTAATGATCTATCCTCCTGCAAGGATAAACTCTCACGGAAATCCGGAAATATGCCATCGGAAATCATGGTGCCACCAAATTCAATTTTTCTGTAATCAATCTCATCCATTTGCTCCACATGAAAGGGATCTGCTTTAAAGAAAAATTCATCTTTTTTATAAACACCATTAAACACTTCGGGCTTTTCATAATCTGCTTTTGAAGTAGAATAACTTTGGAAAATCGGATACTCAGGAAAATTTTTTCTACTTGATTTATTATCCGCTCTATCTATTTGTAATTCTCCACTTAAATTACTGAAGTTAGTTTTCACCGGTAGATATAATACATTACCATATTTATCAGTTTCAGTTGACTCTACATATAAAATCATGGAATCAATCATAGTCATTTTAATATTAAAAGTATCGTAATCAAAATAAAAACCTGTTCCCACAAAATCTGCATTTCCACCAACAGTGCGACCATCATAATTCATGTCTCTGTCTTTCTTCATCAATAGTTTTCCTTCAATGGGATAAATCAAAACAAACTGCGAATCGCTGAGATAAACCTGATCAACACCATTGATATGCAGATCGTATTTTTTTAAATCGAGTTCTGCATTATTCCCTTTTGTTTGCGACATCATTTGAATGATATCGTAATCTCTTTTGCCAATATAGGAATCCACGTAATTCACCAGTTTATCTTTTACCGTCACCATATTCGTATTAGGATCATAAAATATAAAACCTGATTTCATCATGTCATATAATAAACTGCGAATACCATCAACAGTAAGTGATGGATTTATTTCTTTAGCAATGGATGAAGCCGTTAAAATTCTGGTACCAGATTTTTCTGAAAAGCGTTTAATAAGCACCAATGGATTTGCAGGAGATACTGCCTGAACGCTTTGATATAAATCCTGACTAAATAAATCCTGACTTTCAAAATAGGAACGCTTTTCTCCACCACCACTTAAATTGCGCATAACTAAAGTAGTATCATTCAATGCCCAAACAAGTTGATCTATGTCTATATCAATTCTGTGAAACGAACTGTAATAAGCGGCACCTGCTGCACCAATTTCTCCACGAGATAATGTTACTGTTTGATTGTTTGCTTTATAATTTAAATTCACATCCGGATGATAAATTGAATCCTGACCAACATGCAATGTTACTGATGCATGTTGTGAAAAAATATCATCGGGTTTTATTAAAAAAGATTTTGATCGGGCAGTCATTACTTTACGATCAAGATTATCACGAAATTCTAGTCGTGCATAACTGGAATCTTCGGAGGCTCCAATTACTTTATTTCCTTTCAAAAAAAAGTTACCATAGTAATCAACCTTATCAATTACATTCTCAATTTTAATTTGATTGTCGTAAGATTTAAACTGCGGATAATCAAATTTACCTGGGTCTGGATTCACAATCAATTTATCTACATACGTTCCTTGCAGTGGTTTATTCAAATAGCCGATGTAATTAAATGTAATGGAGTCAATACGCAATTCTGCTTTCTCCAAGTTGATTGTAAACTCACCAAGAGTTCCATACACATTGTTACTATCCAATTGTGCTTTCATCCAATTAACTCTACCTCCACTGCCAATAAATATATTATCAAGTGGGAAGTAAGTTCCGGTGGTGTTAAAAATAAATGTTCTGTCACCTGTGGTTTGTCCAATAATATTTAATGCAGGAAAAAATATTTCAGGTTGACCATTTTCCACCTTCATTTGAAATTCATAGGCATCATGTCTCCACACTTTTGATTGAGAAAAATATAATGCGCTTTCACTGTAAAATGGACCGGAGAATTTCATGAAGTTTACAAACTGTGATGTGGTTCCTGTTTTAATAATTTCAGCAGAAGCTGTCATCCAGTTATCGTATTGATCATACGTTTGGCCGGAGTTTAAAAAAGAAGTAACGGCATTTAGCATTTCAGAAAAAGCAGGAGAGGGGCGCATTTTTTTATCGAGCATGCTATTACATAAATCAATAAGCTTATCTGTTTGTTCGGCTGAAATATTCCCTTTGTTGAGTTGAGTTGAAAACGCATCCCATGCAATTTGTCCGGCCTCATTATTATTCGCTTTCAGAAACGTACTTAATTCTTTATAAAACGTTGTTGGATCATATGAAAAAGATTTTATTTGCCCGAATACAGTTTGCATGCAGCACATTAAAATTATCGGAAGTATGATTTTTTTCATGTTGTTAAATTAGCCATATTAAGTGGTAAGCAAAATTCTAATGAGTGGGTATTCCGGTTGTCAGATAAATCGGCAAATACAGTTAAAAATTGTTTTAAGATTTTGTGAATACTGCGGATATCCATTCGTTGCGTTTCCATGAATTATAAAGATGCAATCCGTTTTTTTCTGCAACATTTGTAATATCCTGAAGGTCTGGAATTAGTATTCCGCTAATTAATATTATACCATCTTTTTTTATAGCATTACTCAATAATGTAATATTTTCCTGAATCACTGTTTTATTAATATTTGCAAGTATAATATCAAAGGATTTATTGGTGAGCATATCTAATTCACCGAGTTCAGTTTCAATAATATCTACCACAGCATTCAATCCGATATTATCAATGGCATTATGATAAGCCCATTCGTTATTGTCAATAGCAAATACAAAATCAGCTCCTCGTTTAGCTGCTAATATTGCTAATATTCCTGTTCCACTTCCTGCATCACACACTTGTTTATTTTTAAAGTCCATATTCATCATTTCCTGAATCATTAAATATGTGCTATCGTGATGTCCTGTGCCGAAAGCCATGCGTGGTTCAATTACAATTACTTCTTCAAAACCCGTTTGCTCAGGATGAAAAGTAGCACGAATTAGACAACGGTTTTCTACATTAACTGGTTGGAAATTTTTCTCCCACTCTTCATTCCAATTTTTTTCTGCAATAGATTGAGATTTATAATTAAAAATAAATTGTGATTGCAGATTTTCAATTTCATGTTTTAATTCTTCGGTATGATCTTTTTCAAGTATGTAAGCAAATAATGTATTGGTATCCTGCTCAAAAGTATCAAAGCCTAAATCGGCTAATAATGCCACCAGAATTTCAACCGTATTTTCATCGGCAGTGGTAAAATGATATTCAATATATTGCATCATGGTGTTCGGGAAGCTTCAATTATTTTAAGAAAATCTTCTGCCTGCAATGATGCACCACCTACTAAAGCACCATCAATATCTTTTTGTCCAAATAATTCTGCTGCATTATTTGGTTTTACGCTGCCGCCATATAAAATTCTTGTTTGTTCCGCAACCGTTTCACCCAACATTTTTTGTAATTGAGAGCGAATGAATGCATGCATTTCCTGTGCTTGTGCAGGAGATGCATTTACACCTGTTCCAATTGCCCAAACCGGTTCGTATGCAATTATTATCATACGAAATGCATCATGACTTACTCCGGTAAATGCTTCTTTTAATTGTGATTCCACAATTTTAAAATGATTGTTTGCATTGCGCTCTTCAATTGTTTCCCCACAACAAAGAATTACAGGCAATTCATGTCGCAGACCTGCAAGTACTTTTTGATGAATTGTATAATCTGATTCCTTATAAATCTGTCGCCGTTCGCTATGACCAACAATAACAAAAGAAGCGAAAATGGAAAGTAATTGCGGTGCAGAAATTTCACCAGTATATGCACCCTGATCGTGTTCATTCAGATTCTGGGCACCAAATAAAATTCCTGTCTCACCAAATCTTTGGAATAAATGTCTGATAAAAACAGTGGTTGGGGCTATCCATATATCTCCATAGTTTTTCAATCTGCTTAATCCATTTGCTATTTCCGCAACTGTTGCTTCTGCTTCATTTAATGTTTTATGCATCTTCCAATTTCCGGCGACTAATTTTTTTCTCATCTGCTTTATTCCGTTTTATAAATTAAATAATTTTTTATTTTGAAATTCGAGTTTCAAATAAATATTGTAAAATTTCTTTATCAGTTTCTGTTAATTCAATTTGTCTTCTGCCCATTACTTGTTCTGCAACTTCTAATGCCTGATTAATTTTAAATTCTGTAAATCCAATGGCACCTCCCCAACTGAATGATGGTATATAATTTCTTGGAAATCCTGCACCAAAAATATTCGCACTCACACCTACAACTGTTCCTGTATTAAACATCGTATTAATTCCACACTTAGAATGATCGCCCATAATTAATCCACAAAATTGTAAACCGGTAGCAGCAAATTTTTGTGTGGAATAATCCCAAAGTTTTACTTCAGCATAATTGTTTTTTAAATTGCTATTGTTTGTATCTGCGCCCAGATTACACCATTCGCCAATAACAGAATTTCCCAGAAAACCATCATGCGCTTTATTGCTGTATCCAAAAATTACAGAGTTATTTACTTCACCACCCACTTTACAATGCGGACCAATTGTAGTTGCACCATAAATTTTAGACGACATTTTTAAAGTGCTGTGATCACACAATGCAATTGGCCCACGAATAACAGAACCTTCCATCACCTCCGCATCTTTACCAATATACACCGGACCTGTTTCTGTATTTATTATTGCAGCTTGAATAATTGCACCTTCTTCTATAAATATTTGATTACCAATGATTGTATTTGTATCGCTAAATTTTTCAGAAGTTCTGTCTTTTGTTATTTGTAAAAAATCCTGACGCAACACTGCATCATTCAATTTAAAAATATCCCAGGTGTTTTTAATTTCAATTAATGCATCGGTGTAATTAATTGCTTTCAACGATTTTGTAAAAGCAATGCATTCCTGCGCATTTTTTAAAACCACATCTGATTTAAAACCAATCACAGTTTCCTCTTTTATTAATGCTTCACCAATATTTAATTTTTGTAGCGCATCAATAATTAAATCATCGGGAATACAAGCACCATTAATATAAATGTTTGGAGATGATTGTGGGGAAAGGAATTTTTTTTGTAAATAATCTTCAGTGCAATAGCTGATAGTTGCGTCGGTATATTGAATCCACTTTTCTGCAATTGTTGTAATTCCCACCCTCATTTCTGCAACCGGCCGGGTAAAGGTGAGTGGCAGCAATTTATTCCGGCGCTCATCATCAAAGAATGTAATCTGGTGAATTGACATCTTACAAAAATAAAAACCCCGCTCATAAAGCAGGGTTAAGAGTTAAGTGAATAAGTAATTTACTTCTTAGCGTATTTCTTTTGGAATTTCTCAATACGACCTGCTGTATCCACAAATTTCATTTTACCTGTGTAAAATGGATGTGACATATGAGATATTTCCAGCTTAATCAGTGGGTATTCATTGCCATCTTCCCATTTAATGGTTTCGTTGCTTGCTGCAGTTGAGCGGCTTAAAAATGAATAATCCGTTGAGAAATCTTTGAAGACAACGGCTCTGTAATTCTTAGGATGTATTTCTTTTTTCATTTCTTTTCTAGATATTGGGGCGAAGTTAAGCAAAATCAGTAAATCTTTCAAAGCTCCAATAATTATCATTTATCAAAGGATTTCTACCTTTAAAGAATCATGCACTGGCGAACACTCAACGGACAAAGTCTTACACAACCTATCAAAGAGGTAGTGCAGCAAACTATTGAAAGAGAACTTGCCGCCGGAAATAAATTAAAAGTTTGTATCGGTTCGGACTCGCAGGTATATGGCAGGAATATCGAATTTGGAACTGTCGTCGTATTTCTTCGCAAAGGTCATGGTGGATTTATGTATATCGCAAATGAAAACACCTCTCAACCCATGTCTTTAAAAGAACGGTTGCTTTATGAGGTAAGCTTATCCATTGCTATTGCATACGAGTTATGTGATTTGTTGGATAGATATAAAATTGATTTGGAAGTACATGCAGATATTAATACAAATCCGCAGTTCCAAAGTAATGCTGCACTCAGTGAAGCAATGGGTTATATCCTGAGTATGGGTTTTGTTTTTAAAGCAAAGCCTGATTCATTCGCCTCTTCCAGTTGCGCCAATAAGGTTGTTTAATACGTCACTTCTTTTTATCAAATGAATAGGCATTAATTGCTGTGCCTTTTACTTTTGAATGTATGTATAGGAAGAGAGATTTATTCACCGTATTTTTTATTTTATTTTCATTCAGTATCAGTGCGCAGAAAGTAGAAATATCAATGCATTCCGAACCAGAGAATGCCGCACTAAATCAACCAATTCAAATAATAGTGAAAGTGCAGGACAGACCTGATGCTGTGGTATTACCCGAGCTTACAGATTTTATTGTAATAGCTCCTTTCGGTCCACCGATGGTGTATTCTGAAATGCGGGGAATTACGGATGATGTAGAGAAAATTGAAATATCCACTTATACAGCTTTGGTAGTTCCTACTTCTACCGGAAAATTTAAAGTGGATGGTGTTTCTGTTTTGAATGGTAAAAAATTAATGAAAACTAATTCTATAACCATTGAAGTGGAGAATAGAAAAGTTTCCTGGGAAGACAGTACCGCCGTTGCACAAAAGTTTACAGGTTTTCGTGGCAATGATAAACCTTATACACCGACAAAAACTGCAGTTAATTATAATAAACCTACATCCAATACAGGCGTAGGTGGAAACTCTACTACAATAAATTCTTTTGGCAGAGGAGTAGATGCAATGGAAATTATTCCGGTATCTGAAAATGTTACTGCAAAAGTGGGTGAGGAGTTTACAGTGGTTTTCAATGTGTATCGTGAAGCGGAAGTAGTTCAATTCAATGCCTCAGTAGAAATAACTGCTCCCGAGGAACTAGATGGAATAACCGTATTAGAAGGGCCAAATAAAAGACTGCATTCCAAATCAAATGGCTTTAGAAAATATACGGAAGGCACTGTTGAATATATTTGTATTGCAGATGTTGCAGGTGAGTATTTAATTCCTGCAATTGAAATGACACATAACGGAAAAACTTATTCTTCTGCGCCGGTTACCATTGCTATTCAATAATTACTTATTTATTATTTCGGAAATGTATTGCAGCACTTTTTCTTTGCCCAATTTTTTTTCAGCAGATGTAATAAATATCGGAGGCATTGCTTCCCAGTTTTCCGATAATTTTTTTTCAAAATCTGATGTCTTTCCTTCCTTTCGTCGCTTATCCGTTTTTGTGTAGATAATTGAAAACGGTAATCCCGATTCTCCCAACCAATTTGCAAATTCTAAATCTGAATTCTGTGGAGGTATAGATCCATCTACCAATAAAAATGTAGTTTGTAATGTTTCTCTTTCGGATAAATAAGTGCGAATCATCGTTTCCCATTTCTTGCGCTGCACTTGCGACACTTTTGCATAACCGTATCCCGGTAAATCAACGAGATAACAAATTTTATTCAGCAAATAAAAATTCAGCGTTTGTGTTTTGCCGGGGTTAGATGATATTCTCGCTAAGTTTTTATGTCCGGTTAAATAATTAATAAGTGATGACTTCCCCACATTCGACCGACCGATGAAAGCAAACTCAGGTAGTTGATCTGTAGGACATGCAGCGTTTTTTACAAAACTGCCGGAGTAGGTTACTTCATGAATGATCATGCGCCAAAGTTAAAACCCTGCGTTTAACAATTGCGATATTTCTATTTTTGCGGCTGCATGTCAAATCCGGTTACACCATATAATACAGATTCCACCAAGAAAGAACAGGTGCAAAGTATGTTTGATAACATCGCACCGAAATATGATTTCTTAAACAGATTGCTTTCGTTGGGTGTAGATAATTATTGGCGAAAAAGAGCAATTCGTGAGTTGCGGAAAATGCCTCATAATACTATTTTGGATGTAGCTTGCGGAACCGGTGATTTTAGTTTTGCTGCCATGAAATTGCATCCTGAAAAAATTACCGGTTTAGATATTTCAGAAGAGATGCTGGAAATTGGCCGACAAAAAATTGCAAAGGCCGGCTTTACAAAACAGATGGAATTTATAAATGGTGATTCTGAAAATATGCCTTTTGCAAACAACAGTTTTGATGCTTCCACTGTGGCTTTTGGTGTGCGCAATTTCGAACATCTTGTAATTGGATTAACAGAAATAAACAGAGTGTTGAAGCCCGGTGGCAAGTTGGTAATACTGGAATTTTCCAAACCAAAAGTATTTCCCGTTAAACAATTATTCAATTTTTATTTTAAGGCAATATGCCCATTTATAGGTCGTTTAGTGTCGAAAGATGCAAGAGCCTATACTTATCTTTACGAATCGGTTCTTGCTTTCCCTGAAGGAGATGCATTTATAACACATCTGGAAACAGCAGGATTTAAATCATGTACATGTACAAGACTCACATTTGGAATTTGCTCGCTTTACACCGCAATAAAATAATATTGATTATTGTGTTGTTGATGGCGAATTCTGCATTCAGCCAATTAACAGTGCGTGATTATGAAAACAGGTTTTCCAGAAAACCATTTCACTTCGGAATTTCACTTGCTTACAATACCAGCTATTATAAAATTCAATACAACCCTGCATTTTTATACAGCGATTCTATATTAAGCGCCGATAGCCAAAATGGTCCGGGATTTAATCTTGGTATAATTTCAAATTTGCATTTGGGCGATCATTTTGATTTGCGTGCAATCCCATCTTTATCCTTTGCAGAAAAATCTATTCTTTATACACTCGCAGATGGCAAAGAGGAAACACAATTAATTGAATCTATCTATTTCAATTTTCCGGTTGCTTTTAAATTTAAGAGCAATGCATATAAAGAAATGAAGGCATTTGCAATTGTGGGCGCCACTTATTCTTACGACTTATCCTCCAATGCAAAAGCACGTAATGCAGAAGATATTTTAAAAGTCGGTTCGCATGATGTTTCTTTAGATTACGGCGCCGGAATAGAAATATATTTTCCCTACTTTATTTTCTCGCCGCAGATAAAAATTTCTCACGGTTTAATAAATCTGAATACACCTGATGAGAATCTGATTTATTCCAGAATGATTGACAAACTTTTTGCCCGGACAATTTTATTTACGATTCATTTAGAAGGATAGTTGGTATCGGGTATTGGGTGTTGGGTATTGGGTATTGGGTATCGGGTATTGAGAGTAATATATCTTCAAGAAATAATATTTGATTTCTATCCTCGGGTTTCAAATGTATTTAACTTCTTTAAGTATGATTTCTTTAATACGATCCTTCAAAGCATTCGAAGTTACTAAGTCAATTCGTAGTCCCAATTTGCTCTCAAGGAACTGTTCTAAAGTAAAAAATTCCCATCCTACTGGGCGTGAAAATTCAACAAGGATATCAAGATCACTATTTTCATTCTGTTGGTTTTTACTATAAGAACCAAAATAACCAATATTGGTCACATGAAATTTTTCAGAAATTTCAGGTTTAATTTGCTTTAATTTCTTTTCTATATCTATAATGGATAACATATCTGCAAATTAATGAAATTTTGATTATATATATACTTTCGGATAAATTCTTTTTGGTGTTTTTTACATGCCAGCGGGAACCTGCGTATTGATAAAAACAATTCTTATTATTCACGCAGGTTCTCAACAGCCACAGCACATAGCTTCTGGTTGAGGAACCTGCTTGCACAGGCAAGGGAATAGGGTGGGAATGAAATCAGTTATGGGGTGCACTTTTTAATCAACGTAAGTTTCTTGTAGAATTTCTTTAACCAGGGATATTTCCTTTTCTGTTAAGGTGTTCAATATTTTTATAATTCGTTGCCTATCCACTGTTCTGATTTGATCTAAAACTATATATCCCTTTCCTGTTTTATGCTTAATCGCAATTCTTGTTGGATATGGTTTTGAGCTACTTGTCATAGGCGCAATTACAATAGTCTGCAAGTATCTGTTCATTTCATTAGGTGAAATAATTACACATGGCCGGGTCTTTTTCATTTCACTACCTATTGTAGGGTCAAGGTTAACCAGAACAATTTGATATTGTTTTAACTCCATTCTTCAAAGTTTTCATCTTCAAACACATCCGAAATAAAAAGCTTATCATCACCATTATTATGCATTTTTTTGAAAGCCTTATCCCAGCCAATTCTTGAAGCTGTTTTTGGTTTTAGAATGATATAGTCCTTTTCAAGAATCACTTCAAGAGTATCCTTGATGTTATATTTCTCAATTAAGGTTTTTGTTAATCGAATGCCTTTAGAATTTCCAATTGATATTACTGATATGTCCATAAAATTTATTTAAGTGTGATTACAAAGTAATTACATTATTTTGAATTGACCAAATTCAATTAGGCAGACAAGGTAGCTTATCTCTTATGTCTCAGCAGGTTCCCCGCATTTTGCCTTTGTGCGACTGCCAGTGGGAACCTGCGTATTGATAAAAACAATTCTTAATATTTACGCAGGTACTCAACAGCCACCGCACATAGCTTCTGGTTGAGGAACCGGCTTGGACAGGCAAGGGAACATGGGGGAAGGAATAACATAAGTTTGGTTCTTTACTTTACTCATCAATAATTGAAATCTTGATATTGATTTCTCTGATTCTTTCAATTATTTGTCTAGTGGTCATTAAAAAATTAATATAAACTGTTGCAAAAGCACGGTTACGGCTATTATTACGATCATTATTATCTATCTCAATAAGTTCATTCAAATCTAAAATGCCAAGACTAAATAAGTTAACATCGATTTGAACAATATATTCGTCATAAATTCGGTGATATGAGGAGATTAAAATTTTTCCTAAGAAAGTATCACTTTGAAGCATGCGTAACTGTAGATTCGATATCGCCTCAAACCTTAAAAGCAGATGTCTAAATTGATGCATGTGCTTATCTATTGGTGCACCAGCTTTGGAACGAAATACAATATATTCAAGAATATCTTGGATATAGTTTCTTAATTTAATAATAGGAGGGTTTTGACTTAATTCATGAAACCTATTAGCAGTGTAACTTAGGTAAACAGAAGGAATTTCATTTATCCACTCTAATAATGAAGGTTCAAATTCTGGGAGTTGCTTTTCCAACAAGCCATAATAGTGTACTGCCCTAATATGGGTTAATTCTTTATCCGCCTTAATATTTGTTTTAGATTGCTCTCTAAATGAAAAGTAAATCAATACACCTGAAAAAAAGGTTAGTATAGTTCCAACTATTCCTGAAATAGCATCACCAAAATTTCCAAGATCGTTTTCCTTTGTATTAGAATAATAGATGAAAAATGAAATAGCAATTGCAACAATTAAAGTAATTAGAATGGCTCTCCATACTAGTGTTATATTTTTAAATAATACAAATAATTTTTTCATGGTAGAGAATAATTTATATATCATTTTTTCCTTATTGGTTAATATCCCTACCAACCGAAATCTAATTTCCTCAAAACTTATTCTTAAACATCATACTTTCCACCGGGCGGATGGTGCGGTTAATGTATTTGGCGTCTTTCTTTTTGTTGTAGTAATTCTGTATTTCGCCATTTACTTCGAAATAAATTAATTGTCCGATAGGCATGCCGTAATAAATACGCACTGGCTGCGCACACGAAATTTCGAGTGTCCATGTGTTGCAAAAACCGACATCGCCTTTGCCGGCTGTGGCATGGATATCAATACCCAAACGACCAACACTGGACTTGCCTTCTAAGAAAGGAACGTGTGCATGTGTTTCGGTATATTCCTCAGTTACGCCAAGATAAAGTGTGCCGGGAAAAATGACGATGCCTTCGTCGGGAATAATTATTTCATCAATCAGATTATGCTTTTTTGCATCCAGGATATGATCTTTATATACGGCAAGGTAGCGGCCCAGATGCACATCGTAACTATTGGTTCCAAGACAGTCCTCACGATAGGGTTCAATCAGTATCGTGCCTTTTTCCATTTCTTCTAAAATCCCCTTGTCGGTAAGTATCATTTGTTATCTATTAAAATTTGCCATTGAATTATGCGACGATCATCGCCGCACGAAATTAGGAACTTGGAATCCGCTGTCCAAAATACATTGTTCACAGAATTTTTATGTGCTTCGTATTTAGTATCTATCACTTTCAGCAAAGTAAAATCTTCGGCATTCCAAAGCCGGATTGTTTTATCACGAGATGCCGTGGCTATAATGCCATTGCCGGCGCAATATGCAATATGATTTATGGTGTTTAAATGTGCGGGTATTAATCGCATGGAATGTGTTTCATCATTTAAATTAATTATTCCCAATTGCGCATCTCTTGATCCGGAAATTAATTGCTGTGTGTTTGGAATGTATGTTAATGAAAAAATAGAATTGGTATGTGGGGTTTCTATTTTCTCGAAACTGAAATCATGCAAAGAAATTTTATATAAATAATTATCGCTTGCACCTGCATACATATTTTCATTTATTATATGCAAACAGCGAATACTTTTTTCGCTTAATAAAATTGTATGTATTAATTGAAAATTTGAAATATCAAACACAAATACATTTCCTTTTCCTGATGATGCAAATAGATAGTTTTCATTTACTGTGATATCAAAAATAATATGCGGACTTTGTGTGATATCTATAATTATAGAATGCGTTTCTGTATCAATAATTTGTAATGCACCTGTTAGTTGACCAACAGCAATAAGTGAAGTGCCGGGTAATTTACACACACTGAAAATAGAGGATGTAGTTTTCGCTATTGCATTGCCGACATTATCTTCTGATAAATTCCATACAGCAACTAAGCCATCACCACCGGCAGAAATAAATGTATTGGTATTGTAACCTTCAATTAATCGGTAAATAGCAGCAGTGTGTCCGCTGTATTCTTTATGTTTTTTAATTTGTATTTGAGAAGGCAACATGATAAGAAGTAAATTACTGTGCGAATATTACACCCGCTAATAATGCAGCTAATACAGCACCTATAACAGAACAACAAAGTGCAATGAAAATATAAAGCGGGAGTTTGCGAATTAATCGTTCATATAATTTTTCGGTTACAAGATTTGCTAAATCCCGCACACCTTCTTTAAAATAATATTTTAATTGTTTTGATTCACTGAAGTTTTTTTCAAGTATTTGTGGCAACGCTTTTTTCATTTCAGTATTAAATACCACTTTCAATTCTTCAGTAAGTTTTTCATCAATAAACATTTTTAAAACAGGTAATTCGGCAGGTAATGTTGTTTGCATAAACGTATCAAAATGAAGCAACATATCAACTTGCATCGGCGCTAATATTTTTTCGTGCAAAGACAAATCACTTAATTCATTACTTACATATTTCAATAAGTCATTTTGAAAACTCTTTCGGAAGTGCAACCAAAAACGGCGCAGGATAATAAAGATAAAAACACTGGTAAGCATAATTGTAATACCAGCCGCTGCAAAGCCGGTTGCAATTAATGGCAACAAGTTGTTTAATTCATCCATACAGAAGGATTTTGCCGCCAGGATTTTAATAAGGCTTCTGTTTCATTTGGAATTATACCATTCGTCATTGCAAATTCAATTGTAACCGGATAATCGGTTAAAGTAAAAAACGGACAATCTGCATCTTGAAATGCTTGTTCAGAAACGGGAAATGCATAAGTAAATAAAGCAGCTAATCCTGTAACATGGGCTCCAACATTGCGCAATGCTTCCACTGCTTTTAAACTGCTGCCACCTGTGGAAATTAAATCTTCTATCACCACCACTTTATTTCCTTTGGCAATTTTTCCTTCAATCATATTTGTCAATCCATGTTTTTTTGATTCGGAACGAATATAAATAAAAGGCAAACCCAAATGTTCAGCCACCAGCAACCCATGTGGGATTCCGGCAGTAGCAACACCTGCAACAATTTCTGTATTAGGAAATTTTTGCCGCACTATCTCTGCTAAGTTATTTTTTATAAACTTGCGTATTGCCGGATAAGAAAGTGTTAACCTGTTATCACAATAGATTGGTGACTGCCACCCGGAAGCCCATGTAAACGGTTTCTGAGGGCTGAGTTTAACAGCTTCTATTTCCAGTAAATTTTTTGTGAATTGCTTTGCAATTTGTAAATCAAACAACATGAGCCAAATGTATAAAATATTTATAAACGAGATCCCTGTATTTATCCATGAAGATAAACCTGCACCTGAAATTGAATCTACCGAAACCAGTCCGGTATTTTTTTTTACACAGCGTAAAGAGATTAAGAAAGCCATGCAACAAATTGAAGCCGGTGGTCTTGTGCGCAGTTTAACAGTGTATGGTGATGATGCTAAAGCAATTCGCTCACATTTATTTTCCGATTATAAAATCATAAAAGCAGCGGGAGGAATTGTGATGAATAATGCTAAAGATGTGTTGATGATTTACCGACATGGCATGTGGGATTTGCCAAAAGGAAAATTAGAATTGAATGAAAAAATTCCTGAAGCTGCAATTCGTGAAGTAATGGAAGAAACAGGTTTGGAAGATGTGGTGATAATTAAAAAATTGATGAAGACATATCATACCTATTTGATTAATGGCAATAAAGTTTTAAAAATCACACATTGGTTTTTAATGCGCAGTAATGAAACTGATTTTATACCACAAATTGCAGAAGGTATTGAACATGTAAAATGGGTGACTACTTCGGAATTGGAAAATAAGTATAAACAAACATATAAGAATATTCAGAGTGTGCTGGATGCGGGAATTATTGCTGCATATCTCTTATAACACAAGCTGGAACCAGGTTCTCAATATTGCCTTTATATCTTACAAGTTCTCGCACAATTGTAGAGCTTATATGTGCAAACTCAGGAATGCTCAGCATAAAAACAGTTTCAATTTCCGGAACTAAAGTGCGGTTTATTAATGCGATATTTTTTTCATATTCAAAATCACCTGAGCTTCTTAATCCCCGCAATAATACTTTTGAATTGCAGCTTTTACAAAAATCAATTGTCAATCCTTCATAGCTTGCAATTTCGACTTGAGGATATTTTGAAAAAATTTCTGCAATCCAAATCATCCGTTGTTCCAGACTGAAAAGATTTTGCTTTTGAGCATTTTTTCCAATTGCAATAATTACAGTATCGTATAATGCAAGACTGCGCTCCACAAGGTTTACATGACCAAGAGTGATTGGGTCAAAAGATCCCGGGAAAACTGCTATATTATTTTTCACAATTCAAAAATACTGAAAATCGTGGTGCCGTAATTTCGCTTGCGTTTAAAATGTGGATGTGCATCAAAATTATGATGGGGATTATGTTCTAAAATAAATAAACCACCGGGCTTTAATAATTCAGCAGCAAAAATTTCTTCCGGAATTTGATCTAATAAATCCAACTTATAAGGTGGCCCTGCAAATATTACATCAAATGCAGTGCGTGTGCTTCGCATATATTCAAATACATCCATTTGAATTACATTCACCGGCAATTGAAATTCTGTTGCGGTTTGACGAATAAAATTTACACTCTTCACATCTTTTTCAATACATACTATTTCAGTACAACCACGAGAGCCCATCTCATAACTGATACTTCCGGTGCCGCCAAATAAATCGAGAAAACTTACGGATTCAAAATCAATAATATTCATCAGAATATTAAACAATCCTTCTTTTGCAGAATCTGTTGTAGGCCGTGCCGGAATTTTTGCCGGCGGATTAAATCTTCTGCCTTTTAAATCGCCTGAAATGATTCGCATAATTGCAATCCTGAAAGTGTATAAAAAGTATGAAAAGGAATTTCGAGATCAACAGGAATCTGAAGATTCCCATGATTTTGATTAAAAGAAATATGCATGAAAAATTTATATAGCTCTTTATAAATTAAAGAATCCTGAATCAATTCTCCTGAGATATTTAAGTTCAAAATATTGCGATCGAAAGATTTTTGTTCGCATGCTAATAACAGGTAATACATAAAATCATCTGCATTACTAAAATTAAAACGATTGATAAAAACAAGTTTTGTATTGCGAAATAATGTTAGGAAATAATAGCCATCTTTTACATCTAAAAACACTTGATCCGAATCTGTACTTTCAACAATTGTTTTATTAGAAAACATGAACGGTAAGATTGCATGATGCCAAATTACTTTTGGTTGAACCTTCTCAAAAAAATAGCGGAGTTTATGATGTAGTGTAAAAACAATATACATATCCAATGATTCTGCAAATTCAAAATGAGTAGCGGAATCCACATCATCATTGCAAATAAAATCGAGATATTTATTTACATTGTTTGAATCGAATAATTGTGCAGGCACTACTGTAAAGGGGCTCCAGGCAATAGCTGCATGTTGTTCGTGATACGGGCAATGCAGAGTATCTTCGGTATTCACTGCAATCTGAAATTTTTCAAAATCGAATTGCATTTCTGATTGTTGATTGAATACAATTTTTTTTATCACAGAAATTTCACCCGAAGAAGCATTGTAAATACAGTAGCTAAAATGCGTGTAATCAATCTCAAAAAAAAGAGAAAGATGTCTTGTGAAAGCGATATTAAAATCCGGATGTATATAGGACTGCATAAGCGATTAAAGTTAAAAATTAAAGCTTAATTACTTTACATAAAAAAAGCCCTGCTAGTTGAGCAGGGCTTTTTTTGAAAATTATTTTTATTCAAATTCAACCGCTTCTCTTTTGTATAAATATTCAGTAGTGGTTTCATACATACTCCCCATTTGATATCCTTCATCAGGTTTAAAATATTTAGTATTTAATCCTTTTAATAAATATTTATTTGGTGCTGTAACAATAAACACAGGCACTTTAATTCTGCCACCACCTGCATCAATAAGTCCGGCATTCATATAAAATTTTTGTCCGCCACTGAAAGGGATATCGGCAATAGTTTCTCTTTTATATTTATTGTCTTTAAATAAAGTATCCTTTAATGCAATACGAGAATTAAAAGTTACTTCAAATTTTGTGGTATCATCCGCAACTTTAGGATCTTTACCATAAAGCTCTGCATTGTATTTTGCTTTTGGAATTAATAATTTACGTTCAATAGTCATGCTGTCATGATCAATAACATAAAATAAAGAATCCCAGGAGGAGGCGTATGTACCTTTTACTTCTTTATAAGCAAATTGCAGGTTACGAATAGCATCCAGTTTAGGTTCAACGGCGGCGAATCTTATTTTACTTTCTTTATCAAACTTAATAGGACCACTGATTCCTGTAATAAGTGAATAAACGAGATAAATAATCACGATACCGAGTACGGAGATAATAATCATTGATGTAGAACGCTTCATAGCTTCTTTTTAAGAATTTTAAGTGCACGCAATAATAATAACTTTATTTGAATACCTGCCTGCTTAATCGATGTTTACAGCGTGTAATATTTTAGTTAAATTTCCAAAACTGCTATTGGATTAATCTATGAATTTATTTATAAACCTTGATTTGTATTTAAGTATAAGCGATTCTGTATGTTGCAAAATAGAGGCATATTTGCCGGATTAAAATCGGGGTGAGCCAAAGGAAACATTACTTATCACAAGCTGTTTTAAAATATCTTTGGCCGCCGTAACATACTATCAATAATAGGTATTTGCAACTTCAGATAACATATCGTCAAATCTTCAACATCTCCCTACCGCTGATGATTAGCAGTCTGTTTAATAATATTATCAATCTGATTGGAGTAGCTTTCATGGGTAGAGTAGGTGAGACAGAATTAGCCGCTTGCGGTATTGGGGCATTGTTGTTTATTACGCTCACTATGATACCTTATGGATTGTCAGTAGGGATTCAAATTATTATTTCGAGAAGAGCAGGAGAGAAGGATGAAAGGAGTATAGGAACCATATTTAATAACAATTTTCTGTTTATGTTCTTTGTGGGTTTTGTAATGTTTGCAATATTAAAATGGGCAGTGCCTTCTTTTCTTCAGCCCATATTTTCTTCGCAAGAAGTGTATGAAGCAGCAATGGTTTATCTGAATTACAGAGTTTGGGAGTTATTTCTAGCGGCATTTGCTTTTCTATTTATAGCCTTTTATACCAGTATTGGGAAAAATCAAATTATCACCTGGAGTGCATTATCTATGTTGGTAGTAAATATATTTTTCAATTATAGTTTGGTGTTTGGAAAGTTTGGATTTCCTCCTATGGGAATTGCAGGTGCAGGTTTGGCTTCTCTGATTTCAAGTTGTGTGGCAATAATCATCAACTTTGCATATCTTATTGTATCGCCTTTTCGCAAAAAATTTGGTTTATTTCAGTTTAAGAGATTCGATTGGCGGGCGATATATAGTGGATTAAAATTATCAGGACCTGTTGTGATGCAGCATGTGCTTTCTACTGGTACATGGGTATTGTTTTTTTTGTTGATTGAACGCATGGGTAGCGGGGCTTTGGCGGCATCTAATGTGGCTAAAGAGGTGTACATGGTATTGGGCGTAACTACCTGGGGATTTGCAAATGCCACTAATTCTTTAGTGAGTAATATCCTTGGTCAAAACCGACATGAGGAAATGTTTGATTTATTGAAAAAAGTTTTGGTTATCAGTATTTCGTTTTCAATGCTGTTTTGTTTGTTAATTGTATTGATGCCGGAATTATTTATCGGCATATTTACCAATGATCCCCATATTACTGAGCTCGCAAAAAATCCGGTGCGAATATGCGGTTTATGCCTTGTAATGATGGCGGTAGCAAGTGTGTTATTCCGAGCTGTTACCGGTACAGGGGCCACTAAGTATTCTTTATTACTGGAAGTAATAACCTTAGTAGTATATGTAATTTATGTTGTAATTCTGGTTCCGGTATTACATGTTAATCTCACTATCGCCTGGACAAGTGAACTCTTGTATTGGTTTACATTGGCAATTTTATGTTGGTATTATCTGAAGAAAGGCAATTGGAAAACTATGCAAGTGTAGAGTAAAAACAGGAAGGGAATACTTAAGATGTTTTGTTCTGTAAAAGTGATTATATTCTAAAAAAGAAAGAGACTGAATCAATAAAGAAACAGTCTCTTGAAAATTAATTCCAATTTATATTATTGTATTAACCAACCCACTCTTATAAAGCCGGAAGGCACCATAGCAAAACCACTTGATTTAGCACCTGGAGAAGTAAAAGTAAAAGTATCACCATCAATTGTTTGAGTTCCCTCTACATCTTTACCGGAAAAGGAATTAAAGCCCCAGCCTAATTCACCACCGATATATAAATTTTCCATAACATAGAAATCTAAACCAGCTAACAGGTTAAGTCCAATAGTAGAACCGGCACTCCAATTTGGAAATGAAGAAGCCCAGTCACCTGTAATTTCAGCAGTGGTTCCTTCTTCATAATAATAATTGAAGCCATCAAAGTTGGCCTGATCCCAGGTTTCTTTAGCGCTACCCATTTGTATATTTAGTTCTGCACCTATATAAGGAGCCAATCGATTAGTGCCTGCAAAATGCTTTTCTATTCCCGGTCTGAATGTGAATAGTGAACTTGACATAGTTGCTGAACCTTCGGCTCCGGTTCCATCAAAATTTTCTGTAACTGTTGTAGTGTTTTTATCACTTAAATAAGCGAATTGAAGACGCAAGGCTAAATCTTGAGACATAAAATATCTTACCCGGATATTTGGGGTGAAAATATTTATGGGTGCAGTACCGGTTTGAAAATTTATTTGTGTTTCAATGGTAAAAGCACCTGCATCCGGCTTTTGCGCAAAAGATGCAGTTAATAGAAGTACAGCAAATGCTGTTGTTGTTAATCTTTTCATAATCATTTGTTTTAGTTGTTTAAATTTTAAAAAAGAAAATTGTCTTCATGATAAATATTATATAAGAGTATTGTTTAATTACTTGAATAAATAAAACTTTAAAAATGAAATCCTTCTCGATTACCAAAATTGTAGAGCTGCTTTCCTAACTGCTCTACTCTATGCTTTGCAAACTTCCACAACTAACAGATTTAATGCAAGACACTACACTTTTTCTTTTACACAATATCCCTTTAGTATTGTGTCAGTAAACTGGACAATGATGTTGATTCATAAATTTTTATTCTCCTGGTTTACCATATGCTTTTCAGGTAAGAATTACCATATAAAAAAAGCCGGCTCAATGGAACCGGCTTCTAAAAATTTATTATTAATTTTTATCCTCCAATAGGAAATTTATACATCAGCGCAACTTTAACCCCACGGTTATTTAATGTATTAGCTCCACCGTCATTTATATTAGCAAGGCCAAGCATATAACCTAAATTTAAACCTAAACTTCCAGGACCTACATCACTCATCAATACCCCTGCCTGAATTAAAACACTGAAATCAATTCCACTTAATCCTGCATCTTCAAAAGAACCACTATCATCTATGTCATCAGTGGTAGTAGTAACATCTCCCGTAAAAGGATCAGTAGTTTTTGTGGTAGATGTTCCTGATGATTTATATCCCATTCCAAATCCAATAGAAGGGCCTACGCCAATTACAGGTCTGATATTACCGCTTCCAATAAGATAATTAACAAGAATTGGAATTTCAAGATAATTCAATTTAAAATCTGCTTCAACAGATGTTTCATAAAAATTTGGTACTGAAAACTCATATTCTGATGAAGATCCTTTCTGCATAAACGCAAGAGAAGGTTGAATACAAATATTATCACTCAGCATAATATCAACCGGAATTCCGAAGTAAAATCCTGTAGTTGAACCAGCCTCGAACCCATCAGCATCGCTGGATTGAGAAGCGAAGTTAGGTCCTACTTCAACACCAACTGAGATTTGAGCGTGTGCCATGCTTACTATGATTAGAGCAGCGGCAACTGTAAATAATCTTAATTTCATAATTGTTTTATTTTGTTTATGATTACAAAGTAGAGCGATTACTTTTAATTATCAATGGCTTTATTTGAAATGTTATACACATTGCCAAAATTTAGAATAGTACTAAATAAGTTACCTGAATTCAACAAAGGTTACATTTTGAGATAGTTGTTTTCTGTCAAATATTTGTAAGACGTTTAGTAATCCACAACTTTATAGAAAATCTTTCAATCTAAACAATAATTTTGCCCGTCCTCATAACTGTCACACAAGCGGTTTTTTGATTCTTCCCTGAATTTTATAACACTCTACATTCGCCTTAATAATTTGATTAACGGATAAGAAATTAATCATTTTAGTCGGTCGAACCAGATTGTGAAGCATACACACAATATTTAAGTTTTTCTCTACACACACGAAGAATTTTATTGCTTAACCCTTTAATTATTTAGTATGCTAAAGTCTAATTCAATTTTCCTCAACACACTCATTCTCTGCCTTCTTTTTTCAACTTCATTACACAGTCAAATGGTAATGGATATGGATTGTACCGGCGATGAGATGGATCCAATGACACGTGAGCATTGTAAAGTAATGGCATTAGTGCCTATTTGCTGTGCTACACAAACTGCAATTGCAAATGGCAATTGGTTTTCGGGCTCCACCTGGAGTTCCGGTAATGTACCTGTAGCAGGTGAAAATGTATATATACCCGATGATATTACAATTACCTATAATGGAAGCAGCAACGAAGCAATTAATTGGCTGCGTATTAATGGTGAATTAAAATTCAGCACTAACATCAATACTAAACTTGTAGTGGAAACTATTGTAGTGGACACAGAAGGTAAGTTGAGGATGGGTACAAGTGCAAATCCTGTTCAAAGCAGTTATACCTGCGAAGTTGTATTCTCCGATCAAGGTCCTATTAACACTATTTGGGATCCTTATAAATTGAGTAAAGGCATTATTATGCAAGGTGAATATGAAAGTCGTGGTGCATTTAAAACGCCTTATGTTGAAATGAATTCCGGTACTAGTGCAGGTAGTAATAAATTAACATTGGCAAGCATTCCTGAAGGATGGAATGTGGGGGATAAGCTTGTAATTGCAGGTATTACAACCGGCACTACAGGTGCAATAGATAATGAGAATAAGCAGCATGATGAAGTGCTTATAATTACAGCAATTTCAGGTAATGAAATATATTTTCAAAATATGCAGGATTTATCTTCTGTGTTATTATTTAATCATACTCCACCTGATGGATATGGATTGAAAATGCATGTTTCAAATCTTACCCGCAATGTAATATTCAGAACTGAAAATTGGGAGACAGTTCCATTTAGCGAAAGAGGACATTGTATGTTCATGCATACATTAAATGTAGATATAAATAATACATTGTTTCTCGGTTGCGGCCGCACAAATAAAGGGATGTTAGTTACCGATCCTATCGTAAATGATATGGGAGATTTAATTAGTGGGGGTGGAAATCCACGAGGTAGATATGCATGCCATTTTCATCATGGTGGTCCGTCTGATAATACTGTAACACCTGCAAATGTGTATGACTGTGTGGTTGATGGTACACCGGGTTGGGGCTTTGTAAATCATCAGAGCTTTGTAACTATGGATCATAATGTTGCTTATAATTTCAAAGGTTCGGCTTTTGTTACCGAAGATGGAAATGAAATAGGTTCCATGACATATAATATGGCAGTAAAAGGTTTGTTTGATAATTCCGGTTTTATAATGACAGACAGAGTTTTAGTGTTTGATTTTGGATATGATGGAACAGGCTATTGGCTTCAATCACCTAATATTGATTACGCTTATAATATTGCAGCATCATGCGCAGGGTCAGGCTTTTTCCTATTTACAGAGCATGAATTACTTCCTGATAACAAAAGATACCTTATTCCAACCAGCACATTACTAGATCACACCATTGCCGGTGCAAATGAATCAATGTATCAGGCTGTAATTCCATTAAGAAGTAATGTAGGTTCTATCGTGTATAATTCATCTATTGGGTTTTCTATTTGGGCACATATGACCAATGATGATGATGTAGGAGGTTTTGCTTCAAACAAGTATCAGGATTTCACACATGATAAACACACAGTAATTGAAGGTTTTAAATTTTGGGCTATTTATACTACCGGATTTCATTTATCCTATTCCAGTCAGGTACACTTTAAAAGCGGATTATTACTCGGCGATCTTGAAAATAGATTTGAAACAGTAGATGCGGCAGCTCCTTCATCAGGATATGCATTTTATTCCGGAGCAGGTGCAGGTGGAAGCAATTATATTTATGAGAATTTACAAGTGGAAGGATGGAATAAAGGAATATTATCTTTCCGTACGGATGATAAATTAATGTGGGATGATAAAGAAAATAATTATCGCACTACAAAATTAATTGGCGGATCATTATCAAATATTAATTACGTAATTGTTCCCGAGGATGGCATCAATGAATATTATGAAACTGAATCATTTGTTTTTGCGAAATATTTCGAGGTTTCAGGTAACCCTTCTTTTAGTTCTACATTACCTGATTTAAGTCCAATTGCAGATTTTACTTATACTCAAAGCGGTAACAAAACAATTCATCTGGATGCTTCCATGTTATCTTATGATCTGGACCAAGTGGTAAATACTGCCGGTAATGGTATTGCTGCCGCTGTTTGGACATTATCCGATGGATCAGAGTTTTATGGTACAGATGCGTACTATCAATTTCCTTCGAATGGTTCCTTTCCTGTTACACTAACTGTTTACGATTGTAAAGGCCAGACAAGTTCCATTACAAAAAATGTGTATGTGGAAACAGCAGATTATAAAAATGCAATTGTAAATTCCGGTTTTGAAGGTAGTGAAATTGATGTAACCAGTATGGCCAATTCCAGCCCGGCTTCTATTGCAAAAGGTTGGATAAATACGGGTAACTGGAGACTAGTAAATGGAAAAATTAGTCTTGGCTTGAGTGTGGGAAATCAAAAACCCATTCTACAAGTTATACAAGATGATTACTTAAGAAAAGGAATAGTAGAGTTTTCTTTTCAAGCAAAAAATCAAGGAAGAACTCCGGATGATAATCAGTTAATAGCCGAAGTATATGGTGTGAATGGTGAATTTGAATATAAAGATCCTGCAGTATCCGGACAGATTACAAAGTGGAATAATAATGATTCTACATTTTCTTATGACTTACTTTTTCAGGAAGATTTTGGAACTGCTGCTTTTGGCTGGACAACATTTAAAAGAGATGTAGATTTTGGCGATGGCTATCAGTTTATCATTGTCCGTTTCTCATCCAGTAATTTAAAATCAGGACAAAGTGATACTTCTGCTTTGGATAATGTTTGTCTGCCTTGTAAATGTGAAATACCTGAAGGTGGTTTTGCCGACGAATTATTTTCTACATCTGCAACTTTAGTATGGGACAATGTAGGTGCAAATTCTTACCTTGTTAAACACAAAGCAAATAGTGGAATTTGGATAATTGATACTGTCAACAACACCTATTTAGAGTTGAAAAGTTTAACTCCGAATACTCGTTATCAGTGGATGGTGAGTGCGTTATGCGATGACGTTTATACTGAATATTCTTTAACTAATAAATTCACTACTCCGATAGATGGAAGCGAATGTACTTCACCAACAATATTGGCAACAAATTATGTTACTGATAATACTGCCATGTTTAGCTGGAATGCAATTCCGGGTGCATTAAACTATAAGGTTTCTTATAAATTGGATACCGATACAAAATGGACTATTGCCTACACTTTGAAAAACTCAATAACTATTACAGGACTTAATAGTGGCGCTTCTTATACATGGGGAGTACGCACTGAATGTGCTGAAGGTTGGAAGCCGAATTCAAGTGGAATGTCCTTTACAACTTTGTTGACCAGAGAAGGTAATGGCATTGACAACGAAAACGATTTACTCGCAAGCGTATATCCTAATCCGGCAGATGAAGTAATACAAGTAATGATGTATTGCGAAACAGAGCAGGATGTAAAACTGAGTATATATGATCTTGCAGGAAAATTGATTGTGAGTAAAACTGTTACGGGTGATACTGGTAATTCAGTAGTGCAATTTGATATCAGTGATATTGCAGCCGGTACTTATATTATTAAAGCAAGTAATAGCGAAACTTTTGTAACAGATAAGTTAGTAATATTCTAAACTTTCTTTTATAGCAGGCTCTAATTGCTGCCGGAATATTCAGCGATTCATAACTTCGATTTTTATAATTGAAGTGATAAATCTCTCCTGAGTATTCCGGCTTTTTTTATTTATATAATTGCAATGTGGAATAATAATAATAATAGGATAGCCATTTAATAAAAATTATGAATGATTGTTAAAAGATAATGGGAGATTGTTATAGTCAATTATCAATCTTATCATACAATGTATTTATCAATTAGAAAAAAAATTGCCGCTAATCCACTACTTTTGCACTGTTAAAACTTATAAGCCTACACCGAGGCGAGTTTACAGTTCCATTCAGAATACACTTTAGTCGGTAAGATTCAAAAATGGTTGTCGAATTCTACTCACGGGCAACCTAAACAAATTTATATGCAATCATTTTCAGAAGGAGGACTGAATAAATCTGTTCTTCAGGCAATAGCCGAAATGGGCTATGAAACGCCAACACCCATCCAACAAAAAGTAATTCCTCAACTGCTTACCGGTAATTCCGATATAGTGGCTCTTGCACAAACAGGCACAGGAAAAACTGCTGCTTTTGGTTTACCAATGCTTACCTTATTAGATTTTACTTCGGATAACACACAAGCACTTATACTATGTCCCACCCGTGAACTTTGCATGCAGATAACACGTGATCTGAAAAGCTTTGCAAAATATCAGTTTGGAGTAAATGTAACTGCTGTGTATGGCGGCGCAAGTATCCGTGATCAGATAACAGAAATAAAACGGGGCTCACAAATTATTGTAGCTACTCCCGGTCGTATGGTTGATTTGTTATCAAGAAAAAATATTATCAATCTCTCTGCTATAAAATATGTAGTACTCGATGAGGCAGATGAAATGTTGAATATGGGTTTCAAAGAAGATTTGGACATGATATTATCAGCCACTGCTTCTAATAAAACTACATGGTTGTTTTCTGCAACAATGCCGGATGAAGTGTTGCGTATTTCTCGCAAGTATATGCATAACCCGGTGGAGTTAACAGCGGGCATAAAAAATCAGGGAAATGAAAATATTGAACACTTGTATTATGTGGTGCAGGCAAAAGATAAATATGCGGCATTAAAAAGAATTGCGGATTATAATCCTGAGATTTTTGCAATCGTTTTTTGTCGTACAAAAATAGAAACGCAACAAGTGGCTGATGCATTAATAAAGGATGGTTATAATGCCGATTCATTGCATGGAGATCTCTCTCAACAACAGCGTGATTATGTGATGAGTCGCTATCGTAGTCGCTCCTTGCAAATGTTGATTGCAACTGATGTGGCAGCTCGTGGTATTGATGTGAACGATGTGTCGCATGTCATTAATTATAATTTACCCGACGAGTTAGAAAATTATATTCACCGCAGCGGACGTACAGCAAGAGCGGGAAAAAAAGGTGTTTCTATTTCAATAATTAATTTACGGGAAAAAGGTAAAATTTCGCAGCTTGAAAAAAAGATAAAACGCAAGTTTACTTTAATGAAAATTCCTAACGGGTTTGAAGTATGTGAGCGTCAGTTAATGGCCATGATTCATAAAGTGCATGATGTGGAAGTGAATGAGGAGGCTATTTCAAAATTTATGGATGGCATCTATACTGAGTTGCAAGAATTGAGTAAGCAGGAATTAATAAAGCGTTTTGTTTCGCTGGAGTTTAATCGCTTTTTGGACTACTATAAAAATGCTCCCGATCTGAATGTGGATGCATCAAGAGATGATAGAAATTATGATTCCCGTGGTGGGGATGTAGCCAAATTGTTTTTAAATATTGGTAAAATGGATGGACTGGATAATAAATCATTAGCCAGTTTTATTGCTTCCACTGCAGGTATTGATAAGCATGATATTGTATGGTTAAATGTGAAAGGGGCGTATTCCTTTTTTGAAGTAAAACAACAGGTAACTCCTAAAGTGGTAAAAGCATTTTCAGGTAAAATTATTTATCAAGGTAGAAAGGTGAGATTAGAACAAAGAGGAGAACAACGCAATGAATCACGAGGTGATCATGAAAATAAAATTAAAAGAAGTAAATCAAAAGGCAGACGTTAAGATTCTGTAATTGGACTTATATATTATTAATGGCTTTTTTGTAAATCAGGAAAGCCATTTTTATTTGTCCTTCAACATCCTGTAATATTTTTTTAAATTATATTTTTAAATCTTTTTATAAGACTAAAATATGGTAGAAGTTATAGAAAATAAAATACTTGCTTACAATATAATTCATCACTTCATTGCAGCTAATAAATTTATGTCTGTATTTCCCAATTGATGTTTTTCATATCCAAACAAAACACAATTTATCATTGCCATTCCAATTTGATAATTACTGGTTATACTATTTGGAAACAAGGATTTTGCAGCCGGCAGTATGGGATTGATTACACTATAAATTCCATTGTAAAAAGCAGTACTTGATCGCACTCCTTTCATTCGCTGTATAAACCCGGGCCGGAACATATAAGCGCCTTTAAAAGGCATGGCAAGCAATGCATTTTCTGTTGAGCCTTTCACTCTTGCCCACATAATTTTTTTCTTTCCGGAAGTATCTGTGCCTTGTCCAGAAACATAGCAAAATACCATATCCGGATTTAAAGCAATTAAAGTGTTTGCAATAGAAAGTGTAAGGTCAAAAGTTATCCATTTGTAATCCACTTCCTTCATTCCAAGAGCAGAAATACCCAGACAGAAAAAACATGCGTTATATCCATTCAGTTGATTACTGATTGAACTCAAGTCATAAAAATCCTGAGGAAGAATTTCTTTCATTTTGGGATGCTTAATTCCAATGGGTTTTCGGCTTATTAATAAAATGGAATCTACATTTTCGTTTTCCAGACAGGTTAACAGAACACCTTTGCCAACCATTCCTGTGGCGCCAGTCATAATAGCATTTACTTTCATATTCATAGGGTAGAATTAGTATAAAATTAGTTTATTTCTGTTTACAAATTATATTTTTTATACTATTCACTGAGTGATTTTTTTGTAAAAAAAAAACTGACAAAATGTATTCATTACACTTGCCAGTTTTTTATTGTAACTATTACTTCCTAAACCGCTTTGCGATTAAAGTTGCGATTGCTTTTAAATTTATTCCACTTATTGCGATTTCCATTTGAACCTTGAGTTTTATTCTCAGCAGGAATTGTTTTACTGGCAATATGCAAATGAAAAGGATGCTCACTCACCACAGGAATTATTTGCTTGGTGAGCTTCTGTATATCCTTCAGATAAGCATGCTCTTCATGATCACAAAAAGAAATTGCTTTACCGGATAATCCTGCACGACCGGTGCGGCCAATACGATGCACATAGCTTTCGGGAATGTTGGGCAAGTCAAAATTAATTACATGCGACAACTCATCAATATCAATTCCACGTGCAGCAATTTCTGTTGCGACTAATACACGACATTTGTTATTCTTAAAATTATTGAGTGCATTCTGTCGAGCGTTCTGCGATTTATTTCCATGTAATGCTTCAGCACGAATACCACTGCGATTTAAATCTTTTGCTACTTTATCTGCACCATGTTTTGTACGTGTAAATACCAATGCGTTTTTAATATTTTCATCTTGAAGTAAATGCAAAAGCAATGCTTTTTTATTTTCTTTCGATACTTGGAAAATTGATTGATCTATTATTTCCACGGTTGAAGAAACTGGCGTAACTGTAACCTGTTCCGGGTTCACTAATAATGCATTTGCAAGTGAAGCAATCTCAGGTGGCATTGTTGCTGAAAAGAATAATGTTTGTTTTTTCGCTGGCAACTTTGCAATTACTTTTTTTACATCATTGATAAAACCCATATCCAACATTCGGTCTGCTTCATCTAAAACAAAATGTTGTAATTGATTTAAATGAATAAATCCTTGATTCATTAGATCGAGTAAACGACCTGGTGTTGCAATGATTACATCAATACCTTTTCGCAACTGTTGTGTTTGATTAAATTGAGATACCCCTCCAAAAATAACTGTGTTGTGTATTTGTGTGTTTTTGCCATACACCGCAAAACTTTCTGCAATTTGAATAGCCAACTCTCTGGTAGGTGTAAGTATCAAAGCACGCACTTGTTTACGTTGATCTTTTGGTTTGTTTAATGTGAGTTGTTGAATAATAGGAATAGCAAATGCTGCTGTTTTCCCTGTTCCTGTTTGGGCACATCCCAAAATGTCTCTTCCTTGCAATGCAGCGGGAATAGCTTGTTGTTGAATAGGCGTAGGCTGAGTATAACCTTCCTGCGCAAGAGCCTTCAATATGGGCTCAATGATACCGAGATCATTAAATAACATAAATTAAAATGGTTTGTATAAGGGGGGCTTTTTGAACCAGATACAGAGCTGTTCGCTTCCTGTTGTGTTCTTCTAATTTCGAGAAACTGCCTTATGGTTTTGTTTTAAAAATCCTCTGATCAATACTTTACTTTTCGCCTGAACACAAGTTTGAAAACCGGGTAGAGGAGGATAAGTCGGATGTAAAGTTACAATTATAAATTAGATAATCTATTCGTCTTCACCGTAAAGATGTGTTGATCTATTTATGCTTAGTTATGAGTTCATACTTTATTAATATCGCTTTACTTACTATTGAGATATAGTATTAATTAATGTTAATAGCGATAATTATTTTGTAAAAATTAATCACGATGCATATCAATCACTTCAATATTTTTATCGTTTAGAAACCAGCGATCATTTACGAAATCATAACTGAAATGAATATTTACAAATTTAATATCTGAAGTTGTTTGTGATGCAATAGCAACATCTGAACCTTGAATAATTTCATTCTCATGTAAACGCACAGGAAGATTAAATTCTGTGTTCTTATTGTTATCTTTTAAACTTGGCAACTTTTCGATAAAGCCGAGCATTTGTGCGTTTGTAATTGTGTAATTCTTTTTTTGGGCGGAGCGAGCATTTGTGTTTGACATCATCAAATTTACATAATTAAATTCAATTTTTTTTTTAATTTGTTGGATGTGAATACATACTTAGGTGTATATACATGTTATAATTGAAGATTGAAAAATATATTCTGTTCATTTAATTCTTTTCAAGTCTGCTTCATGCACTTTTCTCAAACAAGACTTTATCATTGCAATGGCTTCATCTATAATTTCCTTTTTTGTTCTAAAGGCTAATATAGCAATGCGTATTACAAAGCGATTATTGATTATTGATGAGCTTAAAAACACAGAACCATCTACATGAATTTCATCCATAAGCATTCTGTTTTTTTTATCTGAATCTAATTCAAATGGAAACCAAAAATAACTAACAGATAAATCCGGTTCCGGTCCGAGACAAAAACCAAGTTCAGAAATTTTATTTCTAAAATAATGTACTAATAATATTTTTTCTTCAAGACATGCAATGAAAGGTTCTATTCCATGAATTTGTAAAGGCAACCATACACGAAGCCCTCTGAAATGTTTTGTTAACTCAGGTGAAAGATTTGCAGAGCTTTTCAGTAATTCTTCACTATCTCCGTCTTGCATATAATTCGCTGTGTAATAATTTGAATGTAAAACGGCAGCACTATCTTTTACTAAAACAGCACCAACACCATAAGGTAGAAATAATCCTTTATGCGGATCAATAATTATTGAATCCGCTTTTTCAATTCCTTTGAATAATTCCTTCTTTGATGTCATAATAAAAAAGCCACCATAAGCTGCATCCACATGAAACCACATGTGATGTTTTTCTGCAATCGTTGCTATTGCATTTAATGGATCTACTGCACCTGTATCCGTAGTTCCCGCTGACGCTACAATTAAAAAAGGTTGAAGTCCGGATGAAATATCTTTTAGTATAAGTGCTTCTAATGATTCTGTTTTTATTTTATGATTTTCATTTAAAGCCACATAGCGGATAATCACATCTTCCAAACCAATAATTCGCAATGCTTTTTGAGTGGAATGATGCACTTGTTCGCTTAAATAAACTACATTTTTTTTTATGAATTCATTTTTTACTTTATGTTTATCTCTTGCTGCTGTAAAAGCAATTAGTGTAGATATTGAACCGCCGGATGATAAACATCCTGTGGCATTATCCGGAAATAAAAATATTTTTTTTAACCAATTAATTACTTCAAGTTCAATAGTGGCTGCACCTGGTGAAGCATAATGCACACTGGCAAACGGATTAGTAACTGCTGCAATAAAATCTGCAAGAGCGGCAGTAAATACTCCACCACCTGGTATATATCCTAAGTGCTTTCCTGATGCTGCATTGATACCTGTTTCAGCTACTTCTTTTTGATATAGTTTTAGAAGTTCAGAGATTGGTCTTTTTTGATTTGTGATTGCTAAAGAAGTGGGTTCTTTCTCATTATATCCTTTTACATTTTCAAGTCCTTCTATAAATTGATTTGCATATTCTGTCACGCTTGTAATCATTTCCAAACGCTCTGGTTCTGCAATATCAAGTTTCTGACTTAACTCGTTTAATGCATTGAGTTTAATAATTATATCTTCTGAATTCATTGTGATATTTTTTTAAACCGCCAAGGTGTAAAATTGAATTAAAACTTTTGTTAGAAAATTTTAATAACATTCTTTGTTGCTTTAAAATAAGATAAAATATTTAGATTTAAACAACATCTATAAAAGCAACTTATTTATACGGCTTAGGTTCCGCAATTTTATTAATCATTCCATTAAATATTAATTTGTGAAACGGAAAAACTGCATACCAATATAATCGTCCCCATAAACCTAAAGGTCTAAGGGTTGCAGTTTGAGTAAGTATATCATTTTCATCAATTTTAAATTCTAACCAAGCCTCGCCGGGCAATTTCATTTCTGCAAACAAGAGCAACCGTTTTTCTTTTTTATTTGCTATAAGCACACGCCAAAAATCAAGCGTATCATTTGAAAATATTTCGGTGTCGTTTATTCTTCCTCTTCTCAAACCAACACCTCCTGCGAACTGATCTAAATACCCTCTTACTTTCCATAACCAGTTGTTATAATACCAACCTCTTTTTCCACCAATAGCCCATATTTTTTCGAGTGATGTTGCGCTGTTTTCCAACTTAACAGAACGTATTTCTTTAAAACAACCATGCACCGGAACTTCAATTAATTTGGTTGAGCCTTCACGAAATATATTATTTGTTTGAAAATCATTCCAGCTTAAAAACACTTGTGTTTGTTCTATCTTGTCAAAGGCTAGTTTAATTGAGTCGTAATAATTCAGTGGTTGAATGTTAAGCATTACTGCTAAATTATTAGGTTGGCAAATTACTTCAATTTTCATACTGTTTACCAAATTCGTTGCAAGTGCATAAGAGGTAGAAGTTACAAAGTATAACCAGTATGAAGATATTTTTGGTGTCATCACCGGAACGATAAATATTTTTCTTTTTAGCCCTCTTATTTTAGCAAATCGCAAAAGCATTTCTTTATAACTTAAAATATCCGGACCACCAATATCATAGCTCTTATTATAAGTTTCAGTGTTACCAATTACACCAACTAAAAACTCAACTACATTTCGAATTGATATAGGTTGACATTTTGTTTTTAACCATCGGGGCGCAATCATCATTGGTAATTTTTCTACCAAATCCCGAATGATTTCAAACGAAGCACTTCCGGACCCCACAATTATTCCTGCTTTTAGAGTAGTGAGTGCAAACGTGGAGTTTGATAAAATGCTTTCAACATTTTTTCTGGAAGTCAAATGCTTAGATAACTCATCAGCATTACTTATTCCACTTAGATAAATTACTTGTTTGACATTTGTTTGTGCAATGCGATTTTTAAAATTTGTTGCACATTTTTCTTCCATAGTTTCAAAGTCACCACTTTGTGTTGACATGGAATGAATGAGATAATATGCTACATCAATATCAATTGGAATATGCTGTAAAGTTTCTTCTTTTAAAAAATCGGTTTCAATAACTGAAAGCTTAGAGGTAGAATATTTCTCATAATCAAATTTATTTTTATTTCTCACGCAACAGATTACTTCATTTCCGTTTTTCAATAAAACCGGCAATAGGTGTTGTGCAATATATCCGGTTACTCCCGTAAGTAATATTTTCATAGAATAAATTTGCCTGTAGCAACAGGGGATGTAAAAAATAAATTATAACATGTGTTATGTAAAATGTAATTTGATTATGATACTGTGTTTCAAATTACATAACAGTTAGATAAACCATAATCTGATAGCAATTGTTTTTATTTTTAGAAAAAGAATGCTTCTTAAAATAAACAAATATTATTGCAAGAAGGCATATCCAATTCCAAAGGAGTACCATATTTTATTATTGTAAATCCAATCATTAGCATATCCACTTGCATAATCTTTTCCTAATACAAAACCCAAAGAAAGTCTATTGGTTTGAACTATTAAACCGGTAGCCCAAGTCCACCCCGGAGTAATACCTGATTTAAAATCTGCAGCACCGGTATTGGTAGTAGTATTTTCATTTACATTGATAAAAGAAAGCCCAAGAACCAAAGGAATGGTTAAATAAGTAGGGCTATATTTTGATATTCTTTTTCTAATTCCACCATAAGCACCAATTGTTACATCCGTTGTCATTTGGTATTTTATATCACCCTCCCCGGGTCTTATCTTAAATGGAAGCGTTAGTTGCCCTGCTGTTATTTGATAGTTTCTTGGATTTTTAAAGCTCACGGAATAAAGTGGTTTTTTATCAATCTTTTCAAACTCTTCTTTTGAAATGCAAAGCATTTTATCATTCATATTTGTAATAGGAAATCTCACAGGATTCTCTACGTCAGTTAATTTATACGATCGTTCACCACTACTCTGTTTACCATCCAAAAAATTAGGATAAGTAAGCACGATATAAATGATATTATCTATACTCACTTCATCCCAATCGGTGTTTACAAGGAAGCCTGTGATTGAATAATAAATAGTATCCTTAAAAATTTCGTAGCGATTATTTATTTCATAAAAGTTTGCCCTTCCTTGTAGTTCGTAATAATTCTTTCTTTCAAAATCATGTACTTGTTCTTGCCCATATCCATTAACAGAAACTAAGAATGTTATAAGTATTAAGTGTAAAGGTTTCATGTCTTTGTATTAGTTTATTTTATAAAAAAAATCAACACTCTCAACTTACCGATTTATTCGGAGTCAGTAAAGCAAAAACCAAATTAAGAAAAATATTTTGTGGATTCAATTTGAATTTTCTAACGAAAAAATAATTTCAAATTGTTTTTTTATGAAATCAATAAAAGAATCATTGATTCTGAATTAGAGGAAGGAATTAGATAAGGGGAGTATGGCAATAGAGTAATTTGATTATCGTCAACATCTCTAAATGATATTAGAGATGTTGATGAAAAATCAATTTTGATAAGAATTTATTCAACGATAAACTTTCCTTTCATTGTAGCCCAATGTCCTGGGAAAGTACATAAGAAATCATACTCGCCTTTTGCCGGAGCCTTAAAAGTAATCGAGGTAGTTCCACCACCACCGATTTGCTCTGTATGGGCAATTATTTGGCTGCCGTCAGTTGGAATGTAATGATTGTCTTTGGCTTTAATTGCTTCGTTAGCAAAATCAGGAATCTTTGTTCCTTGTGTCAATAGTACAAAATTATGTCCCATTGTTTCAACTGGCATTACGCCTGTGTGGTGTAATGTTAAAACTACTGTTTGACCTTCTGATACTCTGATTTCTGACTTGTCATATTTCATTTTATCGTCAGCATTCAGTGTAATTCTCACTGTATCTGATTTAGGTGTTTCCTGCTTTTCAGTAATAACAGGTTCATCGCTTTTAGTTTCTGTTTTTTCTTTAGATGTGCAAGAAAAAAGGAATGTACCGCAAATAGTAAGCACTAATAATGTGGATTTGATTTTGATATTTTTCATTTTATAAAATTTTCTGCAAAGATAATAGATGTTTCGTCAACCATTAAAATATGAAAGATATATCCTAATAATAAATAGCATTTGCAATAGAATTTTATAAGATTTGGAATTTTATTTTGAAATTTTTTAAAAGGTGGAATAAAAAGATAAATGGTATATGGTACTGAAAATTATTTATAGCTTGAATTTAATTTCCAAAAGCTGATTTCGGGAGGCCCTGCAAGGAAATTGGAAGATGCTTCTATAAAATTTTGCAGGTGTTCTGTTTTCATGTGTTCGGTTTTATAGTAGTCTTCATTATCCCATTGTTCAGAAAGCAGGATATTAGAATTATCATTAGGATCCACATACATATTTATCTGTATGAAGTGGTCTTCTTTCTCAACTTCACTGATAAGTGTATTTAATGCAGAAACTGCTTCTACGTTTTTGTTTTGTTGAGTTTTATACTTTACAAGTACAAATATATTTTCTTCGGATTCTGAATTATTACAACTCCATAAAGCAGTTATGCTTATTAAGAAAATAAAATAATAGCATTTCATGATTTAATATTTTAAAGGTGAATAATTTGCCTTATAATTTTCAGCTGCTATGCTTTTTGAATAAGGCAACTCGAATGTTTGCTAAAGGTATTAATCTATACTTTCATTTCTTTTTTCTATCGGTGTGTAGCTTGTTTATGTGTTATTAGATTTTGACAGGATTGCAACTGGGTAAGGAGGTTTTGACCGAACATGAATATTCCATTAATTACACACGAAGCACTCACGAATGCTATTAAAAAAAATTACGAGTAAAACTGCTTTTGAAATATGATATGCTGCAATTTGGGTAAATGCTTTTAAAGCCAGTTTAGCTATCCGTCAATTTTGTACAATCTATAAAAAGAAAGTCCTTTACGAGATTTGGCTACTGTTCCATTATCAATAAATGTCCACACGTTGTGAAACTTATCATTAGAGTTATCATCCTTTAATAGCACCTTTTTACCCTCTAAAATCCAATTACCAGTAATGTTAGTTTCTTCTCCCGGAATTGAGAAATCCTGGTAATAAAAAGTGTTGTCAGAATTAATTGTCAGTTTAATTTGAGAAGGGTCAGAGTCTGATACGCCATAGGTACCAATAAACATTTCTGAACTCTTGTTTGCAAATGAAGACATAATTAAAATTGTCGCAATTACTGTCAGGACTTTAATTGATTTAGTCATAGTTGTATGTATTTAATTTGTTGCTATCTGATTTTCGACGTTAAATAGTAAGTTATTTGAAACTCTACTATCCGGTATTGAAAATAATATTAAATCATAAACTATTTTAATTAAATAGTATGCATTTAGCATATTTAGAAAAGAAAAATTTATAAAATTGATTTCGGATAAAGGGATTGTATAGATTTTAAATTGAAATTTCAAAACTGAGATTGCAATTTAATTTTGCTTCTTATGCTGTATTAATAATTATTGTTTTATTTGAAATGGATAGTAAACGATAAAGGAATAGACAGATATTTGAAACGTATTTTCACCTGCGTATTATCATTTTATAACTGAACTCTTCATTGGTTTCTGTTTTTATCACCAGCAAATAAACTCCCTGCGGTAAATCTGATTTTATTATAGGATTATTTATCAGATTTTTTTCTTCTTTTACTAATTCTCCAATTGCAGAATACATATATACATCAAACCTCTCTGAGCAGTTGGATCTTATATAAAATAAATCATCGCTTGGGTTAGGATAAAATTTAAAATAACTAGACTTATTTTCATCATAGGAAATAGTTGCGCTATCTTTTAGAAACCATTTTCTTGCTTCAGCATCATTGTAAAATCTTTCGAAGATTTCCATACCTAACTTGTCATTTCCGGCCGGCGACCAATGCAGTCCATCTGCAGGTTTTAAATCGGTGGTGCATTCCGTATATAAACCATCGCTTCGTGGATTTGCACCATCAGTCCATAGATAAGCACTCCAATCTAATACAGGCGCATTTCTGTTTGTGCCTATAAATGCCAATGAAGTATCGCCCATGATTTGATTTTCAATTAACCACTTCATTGCCCAACCATTATAATAATCCCGGGGGAATCTAAGTCCATTACCTACTTGACTATCGCTTTCAATATAACCTCCATATCCACGACCGTTTAAATAACAAACTTGAAGATTCGGATATTTATCAATCAATATTTTAAACAACTGTTTAAATTCAATCATTAATTCCTGAGGTGCAGAAGGGAAGTTATAATTTTCGGATGAAGAGTTATCATTTTCAAGCCAAATTATTTGCACTTGATTATTATTAACGCCATTGGAAATTAACTGGTCGGTTACGTATTGCCAATAATAATTACTGGTGTCAATTATTTTTTGAATTGCTTGTCCACCTTCGCCGCCATTAACAATTTTGAGAAAAGGATTAATTAAACAAAAGGTGTCTGTAATATTTTGAAAACTTTCAAATTCAGTTCTGGGATTGGATGCACCTATAGAGAGCAGCACAATATTACCATTGTTAATATCATAATCGCCGTATGTATTGCGGGGGGATATATTGGAAATGCCATAGTTTAAATTTTCAATTTGTACAACAGGTTTTTCATTACTTCCATAATATAATCCGCCTTGAAATCCTTCATAATAACCGCTCCCTAAATCTGTAATTGGAATTAAACCGGTTGAATCTAACGAACAGTCTTGTGAGTGCAATTGTGCAGACAATACAATAAATAATACCAGGTTTATAAAAATGAATTTATTTTTCAATTTCTCTTAAATAATTTGATGCTAGTTTATTTATTAAAATAACGATGCTTTACATTTCACCTTCTCAACTTATGCTTATCAAACAAGCATTAAATGATATTGTTTTAGTCGGATTAATTGAAGGATTTCTGATTAATAATTGTAAAGTAGGAGTATTATTATCAACCTATTATCAGCTTAGTAGTGCATAACTCGTTAGTTTGAGTTTTTATTTTAAGCAAATACATTCCTTGTGGAAAATCAGTTTTAATTATTTGATTGTTGGTTATATTTTTCTCGACTTTTATTAACTCACCCAAAGTAGAATAAATGTAGATATCGAACAATTGATTGTTATTTGATTTCACAAAAAAGAAATCCTTACTTGGGTTGGGATAAATTTCAAAGTTGGTATTATTGTATTCTTCAAAGGAGGTGTTGTAATCCACTTTTAGAAACCATTTTATTGCTTCGGTATCATTATAAAATTTTTGGAAGATGGCGTTACCTGATTTATCATTTCCGGATTCTGACCAATGCAATCCATCATAAGGTTTAACATCATCTGGACATTCAGTTTTGAAGCCATCGTTTCTTGGATTTTTGCCATCGGCCCATAAATACGCACCCCAATCTAACACAGGTGCGTTTCTTTTTACACCACTAAATGTTAAGCTAGTATCACCTTTAATTTGAGCTTCAATTAACCATTTTAAAGTCCAGCCATTAAAATAGTCTCTGGGTTGTCGAAGTCCTAAGCCTGGCGTACTCGAATTGTCAATATATCCTGAATAGCCACGACTGCTTAAATAACAAATTTGCAGATTAGGATAAGTTTGAAGCAGAAGTTTAAATAAGGTTTTAAAATCATTCATTAAATCAAGAGGAGCGGAGGGGAAAGTATAATTCTGCGAAGTGGTATTTTCTTGTTCAATCCAAATCACTTGTACTTGTAAATTATTTACTCCACTTGAGTTAAGCTGATTACTAACGTATGACCAATAATCATTAGTTGGGTGATTTATTTGTTGTATTCCATTACCGCCATCGCATCCATTTACAATAGTGAGATAGGAGTTGATTAAACTAAACGTATCTGTAATTTTTTGAAAACTTTCAAATTCAGTTTTAGGATTTGATGCACCAATTGAAAGTAGAACTACTCTTCCATTATCAAGGTCAGTAATTCCGGATGCATTTAGTGGCGAGATTTTCGAAATGGCATTGTTTACATTGCTAACTTGCTGAATAGGTTTGTGGTTGTTGCCAAAGTATAATCCACCTTGAAATCCTGAGAAATAGCCACTCTCTAAATCAATAATAGGAATTAGTCCTGTTGAGTCATTCTCACAGTTTTGGGAATATAGAGGTAATGAAATTGCCAGAATTAATGCGAGGGAGATTGAAGTGAATTTAAAGTATAATCTATTTTGCATCTTCTTTATTATTGGCTTAAGATGTTTTTAATAATGCACAAAGATACGAAACCTCACTTTTGCAATTTAAAACAAGTCTCTAAAAGCCCATTGCATAAAATCTAACCGGGCAGATTCTCAGTAGCAGTCGCAGATAGTTTCCGGTTGAGAAAGTAGATTGTGCTTTGGTTAGGATGGCAGGAAGGAATTGCGCCCCGATAGCTTTCAATGTTTTGCGAATTAGAAGTCAAATAATTCTCCCAATAATCCCTTCTTTTTCTTATAGCGATAGTCACTATCCTTTGAATGGTTTTGCCTTTCAGAATAACTTTCCGGCTGAATATTCTTGACATTTGTTGAAGATCGTTCAATGATTTTATCAAGTTCTCCACGGTCAAGCCAAACTCCACGACAATCTGGACAATAGTCAATTTCTATCCCGCTACGGTCTGCCATTACTAAGGATACATTACAATTAGGACATTTCATATTTTTCAGTTTTTTTTTATTCAATTATTAAATTCGATATACTTAAGTGTGATTAATTTTTTCTTTTTTCTTGGCAAGTTTTATTATTATAGGCGATGTAACTATTATAACCAATCCTATAATAATATATTCTAAGTTGCTTTTAACCCAGGGAATATCGCCTAAAACATAACCTAGTGAGGTAATACTGCCTACCCATACAACCGCTCCGATAATATTATAAAATGCAAACTTTTTATAGTTCATTTCTACTGTTCCAGCTATGATTGGCGCAAACGTTCTTACTATGGGTAAAAAGCGGGCGATAGCAATGGCAAAGCCTCCTCTTTTTTCATAAAAATCGTGTGCTGTTTGAATATGTTTCCTTTTCAAAAACCAGGTGTCTTCTTTTATGTTTACTTTATGTTTGAATTTATAGCCAAACCAGTACCCGAAGAAGTTCCCCAGAATTGTTGAGACCGCAAACAACATCATCCAAAACAGAAGATTAAGAAATTGATTGGCAAAAGGATATGGAGTTTCATTAGCAGAGGAGATTATCATTCCCGAAATAAATAAAAGAGGATCCCCCGGCAGAAAAAAGCCAATTATAATGCCTGTTTCAATAAATAAAATAAGCAAGACTAAATATAATCCGCCATTTTTCATTATCCAATCAGGGTCTAATAGGTGTTGAAGGTATTCTAATATTACATCCATTTATTGGTTTAGATATTTGGCTAACAAAAGTAGTCAAACTATTCTACATGAAAGCATTACTATCACATAAAAATGTAAAACTTATTTCCATAGCTTTGTTTAAATTTTTGAGGAAAGCGCAACAACTATGGAATATCAGTTCAAAATAAAAATGAATGCAGGTTTATATATTCGTAATCCTGAAGATACCGAGTTGGGAAGAAAAATTTTAAAACATAGTGTAGAGCTAATTTATAAGTTGGGTTTTGAAGCTTTCAACTTTAAAAAACTCGCTGAAGATATTGGTTCGACAGAAGCAGGTATTTATCGTTACTTTGAAAATAAACATAAATTATTAATCTACATTACTGCATGGTATTTTGGGTGGATTGGATTTCAAATCGCATTTCAAACAAATAACATAGATGTCCCTAAAGTTAAACTACGTAAAATAATAAGCATATTATCATCTCCAATTGAGGATGATAAACTAACAAGTTATATTGATGAAAGCTTGCTACATCATGTAATTGTTGCAGAAGGCTCGAAAGCCTATTTAACCAAGCAAGTAGAGGAAAATAACAAATTACAATTTTTTCAACCGTATAAGGATTTAAGTACATTGATTGGCAATGCTATTTTAGAATACAATCCTAATTATAAATTTCCTAAATCTTTAGCTTCTACGATTGTTGAAATAGCACACTTTCAGAACTTCTTTATGCATAATCTTTCAGCACTTACCGACTTTAGCAAAAGGGATAATGAGACTGAAATAGTTGAATTTTTAAATGATTTGGTTTTTTCAAGTATAGATAAGGGTACTTCATAATCCTCACCATGTTCACATACACTTTGTTCAATACAGTTATTCTACAACCTCGAAATCACCAGGTTGCCATGTTTTATCAAACCAAGGTTCTAGCGGGCCATACAATCTAAACAAAACAAAAAAGCCTTTACCGGATACGGACTGTAACCAGTTGGCTTCCATTCCTTTGGGAGCACTATTGGTCGGTCCAAAAAATAAAGTAACTGAGCCATCTTCATTCTTAACAAGTGGGGTTCTTTGGCTACTTATACTTGGGAGAGGTTGGTCTGTTTGCAGCTCTGAACGTGTTTGAGGATCGTACATTACAATCGACCAAAAATCCTTTGCCGGTACATTTGCAGGAATGTTTAGGGTATAATTTTTATTGCCATCAAGATAATTTCCCTTTGAATCAAGAACGGCTAACGCATATTGCGAACCTAAGCCAACCATCTTTAACACCATGGCAGGTGTGTTTACAGTAGCACCATAGAAAAATCTTGTTCTTGCATCTAAAAAACGCCCTCCATTTCCTTCATCTTTTAACCATTCATAGCTTCCGCCAATGAATGCTGACTCCCAATGTCCGGTCTTAAATAATGCAGCAGATTCCTCTCTCGTTTTAAAAGTAATGGCACGAGCAGTAGCATTACCAACTGCAACAGCTTCTATTAAGATAGCCTTCATTCGTGCGTCTGGAGCAAAAGTCAATCCTTTTTGAATTCCAATACTGGCAAATAGTCCCCTTAACTCAGGATCCAAAAATGAAACAGGTTCACGCTGAATAACGGTATTTAATTCTGTGTAAAAATCATAGTTGTTAGCATGAATCGTATTAAAATCATTCTTTGAACCATTAATAAATTCCATTGCTGGAGGATTACTTTTATCCTTAAGTGGATATATTTTTAAGCCATCACGATACATTTTAGAAGACACATCGGTTTTACCATCCACTAAAAATCCTCTAAGAACAATGCAGTTGACATAGCTTGTTGATTTCGCCACAAAGTAGCCTGCCGGTATTTCTCCTTCATAATCCGGTGGCAAAATCAAATATTTACCTCCCTTTCCTCTGTCTGGTCCGGGCGCACCCATATCAATCACAAACCTAAAATATGCATCATTTACAGTGCCTGGACCAGAACCCGCAGGCACTTCCACAACTGTGGGTCCGCTTTCTAGTAAGTTCAAAAAAGCTAAGGCATATACAGTGCTGGTGTTACCTGTTAAAAACAAGGGATTGGAATCCATCAGATCATCAAAAATTAATACTTGATTAGAGTTTTTTACACCCACATCTTGTAAACCGGTTCGCAAACCTTCTATGGACGTTGCTGGAATTCCATTTAAGAAGGACTCAACTCCTCGCATAAAATCAAGGTTGTCATAAAGTTTTTCTGTGGTTTCCACTGATGGGTATCCGTCAAAGAATTTCAGAGTTCCAATTCTTGTCTCTACCACATCAGGCGTCAATATTTTATCGGGGATGTTTGTATTATACTTCTCTTTGATTGATTCTATTGAAGTTTCTCCACTTTCATTTTTGTTTGTTTTATTCTCATTTGTATTTTGACAACTCCAAGCAAACAGCGTAAGCAAACAGATTGCAATTGAAAGATAGTATTGTTGTTTCATAATGCTTTTAGTCTTAGTGAATTTAGGTTTTTAGTAAATGGATAGTAATGTTTTGAATACAAGGAATGTAATAATGTTTGAGTTAATGTTATTTGCATACAACGTCAGTCCGTCTCCAAACCTTAATTGCTTTTTAAAGATTGCAAATCTCGCTTTTAAAAAGTTATTCAAAGGGATTTACGTGAATTACAAAAATGTCTTTTTTCTGTGAGGTCAGATTCTCAATAACCGCCGCAGATAGTTTCTGGTTGTGGAATTTGATTGCATTTTAAGAATTATGGAGTGAAGGAATGGCGCCTCGATAACTATCGAGATTTTGCGCATTATTTATTTTTTAATGAAGACAAGAACCCTGTTGAAATGGAAGTAGTATTAAATTGATTTACGCAGCGTCACCGCTTGCAGAGGGAGACGCTGCTTGGACAAAATAAAATATGTTATTATTTTTTTTTCAAAACCGCAGTAAACAGCGTCTTGACACACTATTTACTGCGCTCTTAATTTTTAATTTCATATACCATATTAATAGCGTATAAATATTTGCTATATAAAAATTATTGATGGTCAGTATCAATCAGCAACCTCCACACCCGGAGGTCCCCAACTTCCTTTACCAGGAGGTAATACCGAAGAAGCTTCAGACGCCGGTGTTGGCCAGTATAAACGCAGTGCTAAATAGATAGGACCATCCGGTGCTGGTAACCAATTAGATTCTTTGTCTTTGCCAGGAGAATCTTTCTGGATATACAATGTCATTGAGCCATCTTTGTTTTTCTTCATTTCCGATAACATTGGCGTATTAATCAGATATCGGTCAATCGGATTTTTGACCAGTAGTTGATTGTCGCCATAGTACATGGTTACCGACCAAAATGCATTGACAGGTGGTAAAGAACCGGCTGGGAAAGTGAGAGTATAATTATGCTTGCTACCATCCAGGATTTCACCTTTTGCATCCTTTCGACCTAACAGATACATAGCCTCTTCGGCATTATTTCCATAGATTCCTGCCCTGCCTCCTCCGGCACGTTTTAGCCAGTCCCCATTATAGAAATCGCTATCTCCCCATAGTGATCCTACTTGCCAACCATTCACATCGGTGGCGCCGGCAGCTACAAATTCAGTGACTTTAGCATCGCCTGCTTTCATTCCTTCGGCCATAGCTTGTTGTTGCTCAGTAGATAGTTTTGTCATGTCAAATGTCATCCCTGCACCAATACCTAACTTGGCTAATCTGGCTCTAATGTCCTTGTCCATATCTGATTCAGGAATATAGTTAAGCGCAGCATTTAGATAGTTCCAAAAATTATTTTTCACCTCGGCTGCAGTCGCAGGTAAGAAGTTGATTTTAGGTGCAGCAGCAGGTGCAGGTTGTTTTTGAAAAGCTGAAAGTGTTTGGATATTGTATCCAGATTGGATCTTTATCACATTGGGCATATCCTTGGGATTGAAAAGCTGGGTGCGGAAAATGACCAACATAAATGGTGTAGTTGAATGAAATACTTGTCCGAAGCCAGTTGGCATTTCGCCTTTCCAATCAGGACCGACCACCACATAAGTTCCAGCTCCATTGCCTGTTGTACGGCTGCCGATGTAGCCTCTGTTGTAGAGGTTACCATCCACCAATTGTACAGAATAGTAGCGCCCTTTTTCTACCTCCGGTACTGTGATCACTACAGGCTCGGCACGTAAATCTAGCCATGCAACCGAGTAGGGTGTATCGCTGTTTGCGCTGAGAATTGCCACATCTTTATAAGTATAAACACGTGGCTCGTTCTTTATTTGGTTGAATGGTGCTTTATACTGACTCGAAGTTGAATCAACCGCATACTCATTCATTACGGCATAGTTCATTGCCAGAGGCAGACCATAAACGAACCCGTCAGCAGCGATATCCTTAACTTCCTCAGTAGTCAGTGCCAATTCAGATTTGGAATCTTCCGCTTTCTTATCGTTTTGGTTACAACTGGTCATCAATGCCAATGCACTTATACAGATTAAAGGGATAAATTTTGAGGATTTTTTCATAATATTCTATTAAGTCAAATAATTATTTTGAAGGACATTAATTAATTCCAATTCGGTTTCTTATTGTATTTATTATAAATGATCCATTTTATACGTTCTCTTTAACTTGGTCTTCAGAATTTATCAAGCCAATTTTTGATCGGGCAATAAAATTTAAAAATTATAAAACCGCTTTTTCCAATAATTGTTTTCGCTCATTCGAATTCGAAAACATAATTAGGGTTTTCATGTGGTTTGAAAAACTCAAAAGCCGATGTATAATGCATTATGATGAAGAAGTTGATTACTATTTGTGGATGGATGACAGGAAGAAATTACGCCCTGATGAATTGAGATTTTATGGATTAATTATTTTTAATGGAGACAAGAAACCTGCGGAAACGGAAGTAGTACTAAATTCATTTGCGCAGCGTCACCGCTTGCAGCGGGAGACACTTCTTGGACAAAAACTTGTTTCTCTGAACGCAGTTTCTTCTGCAAATTTTCTCATTCTTTAATTCATTTAGTCGTTCAGTTTTTGTGCATTGGCTGTAGCTGCGGTAAATGAATATGAAATTTTACGGCTAACAATCGAATTACAATTACAGTTAATGCAGCAATAATTTCTGTCAAACCTGTCGGCAAGTTAAGGTAACTACATATGAAATAAACTCCTCCACCTGCAACACACGCAAGAGCATAAATGTCTTTTCGGAAAATCAAAGGCACTTCGTTTAGCAATACATCTCTTACTACACCACCAACAGAACCTGTAATTGTTCCCATAACAATACAGACCCAAAAAGGTAGTCCTGCATCGATGCTTTTGGTAATACCAACTATTGTAAATAACCCAAGTCCGATGGTGTCAAACAAAAACAATGTATTGCCCCATTTAAATAGTTTTTCTTTAAACAGCAATGTAACAACAAGGGCAACTCCTACGGTCAGAAAATATTTGGCATCCGTCATCCAAAAAGGGGTAGTTTCAAGCAATATGTCTCTGAGTGTTCCTCCTCCAATAGCGGTTACCAAACCAATAACGAATGCACCAAACCAATCAATTTGTTTACCTGATGCTATCCGAATACCACTTATTGCAAAAGCGAATGTGCCTATGAGGTCTAAAAGTATAGTGAAGTTTAGCTGCAAAATACTGTAGTTTGTTTTTCTTTCTTAATCAATGTGAATTCAAATTATACTGTTGTGATTTGAGTAATCACGTGAAAGCCTTTATTATGAATATTTAAATAGGAATTAAATTAATTAACTGCAATTGACTGAAGGCAAATATGCAAATGAATTTCTTCTTTTTTAAAATTTGATTTTTAGTTGAGTTAACCTTTTGTTTCAACAGCTATCAATGAATTATTTTCACTCACATCATAGCATTGAGGATTTATTTCAAGAAATCTGGATTTTGATATGCTGGATCTGGATAAGTATATCTATTTCGATGCAGATAATACCACATTATTTCTATGGGATTCTAGTATGTATTGCATATATAAGATTGCAAATCCTAACCTATAAAATGCAATTGTTATTCAATGGAAATGTGTGGGTGGCTTTTAGACAGTTTTACGTTTTGCAGCTTGGCGAAGGTGTCGATTTTCACCACAAATATTGCGTTGTTTTTTGTCTTGATTGGTTGTTGTCATTTAATTACTTTATAATTTTCAGTTTGTTGTCTGCTCAACACCGTCTCGAATGGCAACATCAAGTATCTCAATATTAATGTCTTCAAGTGATTTGAACTTAATACAATAGCCCGTTACACTTGCCTTACCTATTGTTTTTCCATAGGTTTCAGGTAAATACTTTTTATCTTGAATACCCATAATATAAACAGATATTCCTGTCGTGTTTGCACTGATACCAACTTGGTAGAATTCTTTGGTTTTACCGTCAGCATATTTTATGATCAGAAGTCCGTAGCCAATATTAGGATTGGTAACAATTTTCCCTTTGTCGTCTTTACCATCTAAAAACCATAATTTACATTTTGGTAATGCTTTAAGTATGCGTTTATGCAAGGTTTCGATGTCTGAACGTTTTGTCTCAGGTTGTGAAGCAATGTATTCTTTGATTTGGTCTTGAATATTCATTATTTGTTCTGTTAAGTTTGTCGTCCTACAATGACCCGCTAACGTCAGTCTGTCTAAAAACCTCCATTACTTTTTAAAGGTAATAATTCTCGCTTTTAAAAACTTATTGAATGGGGTTTAAGCGGCTTACAGAGATGATTTTTTTATAAGAATACTTTCTGTGCTGAAAAAACAAATTGGCATATTAAACTTAATATCCTTCTGCAAATAAATCTATCAGTCGCACATCATTATCTGTACTATTAATTTCATCTAAGTTTTCACTAAAAAGGATAGCTTGATTTCTATTTGTTCCTTGTATGTATTACATACATAAAATTGCAAATTAACACCCATAAAATGCAATTACTATTCAACAGAAATGTGTGGGTAGTTTTTAGGGAGTTTGAAAAGCTCAAAGCCATTACAAAGAAGACCCTACCTGCCAGCGAAGACCCTACCTGCCAGCTTTGATGAGCGGATAAAGAAACTCAAAGAAGTGCAACGGGATGGATCAACTACTTCCGAATGGCGAGTATTTCGGGCAAACTCAAAGCTGTGGATAGCTGGGTAAGAAACAGGCTGCGCTACTGCATCTGGCATGACTGGAAAAGCCGGAGAGGAAACGGAAAACCTGATCCGATTAGGAGTTGACCAGCGACATGCCTATATGTTAAGTCGCACGAGAAAAGGAGGCTGGGCGATAGCGCAATCACCTATACTCACTACAACCATTACTTTGGAAAGGTTAAGAAAAAAAGGGTATCAATCCATGCTGCAATATTACACCTGTGTATCCCCACAACTTAATGAACCGCTAATTACGAGACCCGTATGATTAGTGGTGTGAGAGGCGCACTCCGTCAGCGAAAGTTGACGGAGCCGTCTACTCGATTAGTGGCTGGCATTTCTCGTCCTTCGTTAAGCATATTTTGGAGTTGGTCGGGTTAGATTTGAAAGTGTAAATAGTCCGCCTACTATCAAAACTGCTCCACCAATAAAAAGGAAAACCTGCTCCAATTAAGTCCGCAATGTTTGAAGAAAATAGAAATGGTAAGCAAAATAGCATTCCAAATATTCCAGCAATAATTGAAGCCAATGCTCCATATTTAGTAATAGTCTTCATTGTTAATATTGTTTGTTTTTCAGTTCTCGTCTCGATTACTTGTTTTCTTAAAGATTGCGTTTGGATATCAGCACATTCTTCAATTGTCCAACTTGAAATAGGTTTGGATTTTTGTCCGCTTTTAAAATCCTTATAAAATGTCAACCACTCGTCTGGCAAAAGGATTGCTCCAAATGTCAGAATAGCAAAACAAGGAATTGTATAATTGCCGTTTCCTAACATAAACGCTTGCATTCTAATTTCGTCAACGGGTGTCATTTTAAAGTCGAGCAATACGTGTTTTAGGTCGTGACTTTCATATTTAGGAACAAGTCCAAGCTTATTGTCGTCAAGGCATTTAGCAATGTCGTGTCCTAACGTTCCAATTGGATATTTTCTTAAATTTTCTACTTGGTCAGCATAGTAATTTTTGTCGTGAAATTGCTCGATTGTCCAAACCGAAAGGTTAAACGATTTCTTAATTATTTGTCTTGATATTTTCTGTAAAATATTCATATGTCTTTTGTTTGCAGGGTCGTCATAGCATTACGCCTAACGTTTTGCAGCTACCCGAAGGGCGGGACTTTTACCACAAAACTTGATTTGAAAAACTAAACTTCCATTAACCACAAAACTGTCTTTGGAACACGAAACCCCGCCTTTTGGGTAGGTGCTGTTATAGCCAGTGGTTTTTGTCCACCGTCCTTGCAAACCATTGTCAGTATTGAGTTTCTGTGTCATTGAGTGTCGGTTGTGCGTTGCGTTTTTTATTTTTTAAAGCGTTGGAGAAAAAAAAATGAAATTCTCTTTTGGGTCGGTGAGGTGGAAGCTCTTTTGCAATTTTTGGTCTGTGCGTTGGCTTGTGCGAATTGCAAATGTGCTTACACCTGTGCGATGGCTATGTCTTTGTCTGTTTATGTTTTTCGTATGCTTCCATTATATCTTTTCTTAAAACTGTTACTTCAATGTCTTTGCTTTCAATTGGTATTTTGCAACTGCTTCCATTACTGGTTCTATGTATTCTGAACCTATTCTTATTTCTTCTCTTGCATAGTTTAGAATTGCAATCCAATTAAGTGTTTGGTTTTTTGCTTGTTTGGTTCTTTCAATTGCTTCAATGTACAAGTGTCTGCCTGGGTCAGCAAAACCACTACGAAACATTGCAAGTCCTTTAGTAGCTGTTAAACAAATTCTTGTTGGTTCGTCTAATTGGATGTCGTGTTTAATTTTATTTAAATGTTCAAATGCTTCTTTTGCTCTATTGTCAAGTGCCAAAGCATACGCTAAATTATTTATTAATTGAGGATCATTTGGATGACTGTGTAAACCTGCATTAAGAAAAGCAATAGATTTTTCTTGGTCTTTAAGAATTGTACTTGCTAAGTTTGAACCAAACATTATTGGTCTTTTTGAAAATGGCATATCCATGAACCATTTGGCAGCATTGTCTAAAGCCAATTCATAATCATGATTTTGAAAATTATCAAGTGCCTGTGCTTCAAAATTTAAACCTACGTTATAGATTGATGGATTTAAGTTTAGTTGATTATCTTTTATTGTAGCCCACTCAACTTGTGCTAATGAATTATCATTAGGGTTTATCAATGCTTTATTGAATAACTCTCTACTTTTTTTAACACTACCATTTAGTAGTTCAACTGTGCCAAGTGAACTGGCTAATTCAGTAAAGTTAAATGGTGAAATGTTTTTTGAGTTTATAAGTTCAATTCCCTTTTTATAAATCTTGATGTCCGATTTCTAATTGTGGAGATTGAAATTTCAGCTGATGTTAACCAAGGGTCAAAGTTCGTTAGTGGGCTTTTTCGTAGTATATCATGAACATAATCTAATTCATCATAATGAGCAAATAATCTTGTTGCACTTCTTAAAACAAACCTGTTATTTTCAGTTAAATGCAATGCTGTCTTCATTGCTTTTATTGCCTTTTCTCTATTTCCAAGTATTGAATAATACCTTGAAAGTTCTACATACAATATTGCATTGTAAGGATAGAATTTCAATAAATCTCTTGTCTCCTTAATTTTTTGATGAATTGGAGCTGGATTAATTAGTCCACTTAAGTTATCAAATGTAACAGTCTTGAATGCAACTGATAAGTCAATAATTTCAGGTTTGTTCAGAATTTTATTGGCTAAAGACACTTGCGATTTTGTTGCTTTGCCAGAATTTTGAAGTACAAAATTGGCTGCTTCAATTACGTTGCCATCATTGATGAAGTTATTTACTAAGGCTGCACTCAGTAAATCAGAAGCGTGAATTACAGTTCTATTAAATTTCCAATCGAGAATATAATCATCAATTGTAACTACATTTGATGGTATTGCTCTTTCTTCCTGAAACGAATTCAATTCGCCAAGTACGGTAGTTTTACCAAAACTTCTCCAGTTTGGAACTACCCTTCGGTCTTTATGTTCAAATAGATTTGCCAATTCTTAACTCTTTACAATTAATTCAGCTTTACGTTTTAAAACATCTAGCATAGTTACAAATCTCTCAAGACTGTAGTTACTTCCTTTTGATAAAACACTTTTTGGGTGTCCTCTTTTTTTCGAAATGGATGGCACAAATACTCAATAAGAACTCTTAAATCTGTTTTAAATTCCTCTTGTGAAATATTATCTTCAAACTCCCGCAAAGCTTTAGAGAATCCATCTTCAAGATAATATTTTAATTCGTCAAATGTTCCTTTCCATTTTTCCCAACTAAAATTATCAGGTATTTGCTTTCAATGAGTGCAGACATACTTATTCCCGAAAAATAGAAAACTACTAAGCTACCAAGTAAATAACAGTCAGTTGCAAACACACGTTTTAACCAGTCCTTTTCATAATATCCATACATAATTTCAGGTGGTGCATAAGTATTGTCACCCGTAAATGCCATTTTATTATAAGGCCCATCCATATCCTTGCACATTGAACGTCCTAAGTCACCTAATTTACTTTCAGAACTAAATACCAAAACATTTGAAGGCTTTAAATCTTGATGCGAAACTTCAATTTGATGTAGTTGTTTTAAGCCAACTGCAATATCATGTAATGACTTCAATCGCCAAGCATAATCAAGTTTTGTGGAAAAATCTAAACGCTTTCTTATATCACCTTCAGCTAAATCAAAAATTAAATATGGAACAATAGAAAAAGAATATCCTTTTACATTTTTTCTCGCCAGCTTCACGTACAAATGAAACTTTTGTAACGTGTTTGTTTTTACAGAATTCTGATAAATCTCTTTCGTATTTGTATGCAGTTGACATATCATTCATAACGTCCATTATACCAGTTCCGGGAATAGAAATGGAATTAAACTTCATGATATCAAAAGCCTTTAAGAAACAAGTTTCTCCGTCCTTTTCAACTAGGTAACAAACCGAAAAGAAAGAACCAGTTTGATTATCTCTTTTTCTATTTTTTCCTTTACCAACCATCCAGTTTGCAAAGTCAGATTCAATAAATTATGTGCTGCGTTATCTGTCATTATTGTATGTATATTATTAATTTATTTCCACTTCATTTTTGCGCCCCAAACATTTAAAACTTCTATATTCATTTCAACATTCAATATGCCTATTTCCTTTCAAGTCATCAATTTTGATTAATTGCATTTATTCTCTCAAGAAATTTAGATTGTTCTTCGATATTCGGAAGTGGAATTCGTGATTTTAAGAATTTGTCAACCTTCAATCTTCTTCTATTGGAAGTGCCTACACTCGTTGTTTGGCAAATCTTTATAAACTGTGGGGACTGTATAACGATGTTTAAAAATTGAGGTAACATAACCTCCGAATTCACTTTAAAAAGTGGAAAGTCTTGAGTTACAATAGCACCGTTCAATTCAGCAGGAACAATTCCAAATGCCCCATTTCTCGCATCAATTTTTGACATAATGAAGTTGCCTTTTGATGCAAGAAATTGGCTTTTAGTTTTGATTTTAGAACCAATTATTTCTTGCCTAAGAATTACACCTTTACCATTCATTTTTACAGTAATCTGTTTATAAATTACTGAATCATCCAACTTTACTGATTTTTTAATCGGCTAAAGTATTTTACCAATTTCAATATTATCATAATTCTCATCTTCTGCTTCTTCTACATCATTAAGTATTGCAAGATTATAGCCTGGTCTTTCTAGTATTTGCTCTTTTGAGAGAATAGTAAATGACAATTCGGAATTGCGAACTTCATTTTGGTTTTGTTTTACGCAGTTTATTAATTATATCGGAGTGCATTAGGTGGTCATTTTAATCTATAGGTTTGCGTTCAGAACCAAGCTCAAAGCCATCATTACTTATTTTAAGAAAGAAAACTCCATTAATGTTGTTCCTAATTTGTTTGTCAAAAATTAAAATGCTTGTTTTGGTTGTTCTTGTATAAGGATTAAAGACACCAACTGGCAAGCTTACAACTCCACAAGATTGTTGTCTAACATTATTTTCCTTAAATTGGAATAAGCACTACCATTTTGAAAAATTATTCCTTCGGGCACAATTATTCCTGCACGACCGTTTGTATTTAGATGTTCAACAATATAATCCACAAATAACACTTCGCTTTTTTTTGCACTTACACTAAATCTCTTGTGTGGTCGTATGCCGCCTTTCGGTGTCATAAATGGCGGATTAGCCAATATACATCAAAGGTTTCTTGCCAACGGTCTTCACTACTCAAACTGTCGTACTCGTGGATAAGTGGCGTTGCAAAACCGTGTAAATACATATTTGCTAAACTCAACCGCACCATATCGGGGCTTATGTCGTAACCCACAAAATTGGTTGCGAGTTTTTCTATCGTCTGGTTTAGTTTATCGCCTTGGCGTTTGTCGGTGTTTTGATTTAATATGTGTTTGTAGGCACTCAATAAGAAACCTGCTGTTCCACAAGCTGGGTCAAGTACAGTTTCGTTTTTCTGTGGGTTTACACAAGCCGTTACAAAATCAATAATGTGTCGGGGTGTCCTAAACTGCCCTTGCATCGCCTTTGGCTTCCCATTACACTCAACAAGTATTCAAAAGCATCACCCAGTTTCTCGCTGTGGCTGTATTCAAATTCGTTAATGTATTTTAAAACAGTTTTAAAGTGCTTGGTTCGCGGTAAGGCAAATAAGCATTTTTAAAATGTTACGGAACAGTTCGGGAATGTTGGGATTGGTATTTAATTTTTCCAATGCTTCGCTATAAGCGAAAAGCATATCAATTCCGCTTAACGAAGGGTCAAATAATTTTCTCAACCGTATTTGGCATATTCGCCTGAAAAGAATTTTTTGCTTTGCCTTTTAAACTTCAACGGCTTTTATCCATATCGTCCATAAACTTATAGATAGAGCCAATGTAATTTGCTCAATCTGGCTTTTCGGGTCGGGCACTTTACCTACCAACACATCACGGCAATCGTCAATATTCTTCTTTGTAGTTGCGTCTAACATTTCTTAGGCAGATAAAAATTTATTTAATGGAACGTAGGTTTTAATGTAGTAAGGCAATTTGCTTTTCATTTCATCGTCCACACGGTTAAAGTCTTCTACATTAAAACTTGGGTTGTGATATAATTCTGTAAAATCTTGTTGGTCTATAATGTTTCTCACACTTGGGTCAGTGATATATGCACGCAAAAGAAATAGCGTAAGCCTTGCAATCTTGGATGTTGGAAACGTTGTTGGTGCTAATGAATTTTCAAATTCATCACTTAACAAATCGTCTTTGCCTTTATTTGATTACCGAAATAAATGAGTTCCAAACAATTCACGCCAACCAATTTACCGGTCAATTTTTAATGACTTGGGTAATTTTTCTAAGTCAAAATATTCTTCAGGTTTGTTGTCATATTTTTTCTTTGGCTCTTGCAGCTACTTCCACATCACCTGCCTCCATCAGTTGTGTTATTTCATCATCAGTTTTCCTTTTCTTCAAACTGAAAAACATTCGGTCAACTTTTCATTCCTGTAAAGTCAACTTTGCTGCTCGTGGAAAGAATGGATTCTGTCGTCCTCTTTGTATTCGTAACCTTCTCTTTTGGGTTTAATGGGTGTTGTTGTCCACCATCGGCATATCATCGCCTTTGTCAAAGTTTACAGGCAATTTCAATACTTGGTCGTACTGATATTTTCTTCAAAGTATTCGCAAGTAGCAAAGAAGTCAAAGAGTTTAAAGGCTGTTTTGTCAATCGAAACAGATTCTTCTTCGCCTAAGTCATTTTGAACTTGTGTTCAAATTTGAATATGAGTTCCTCGTCCTTTTATCTGAATAAATTCTGTTGGAGAAAAAATTGGTCTCATTAAAACCAAGGTTCAAAATATTTGGGCAATCCCAACCAGTTGTCATCATTCCAACGGTTACACAAACTCTTGCCTTACTTGTTTTGCAGATTCTAAAATTTCTTTGTCTTTGGCAAAATTGCTAAAGCCTAGTAATTTATCGTTGCTAAAATCAACAGTCATTTGCTGACTGTTTTGCACATTGGAAGTTACTTGAACTGCAAAGTCGCTTTGATACTTGCCAGAAATATTGGTGTGCATATTCATTGAGCAATTGAGCCAATTTTTTGCAGCGTGGTTTTGCGAAACAAAAAAACCAAACTTTCCAAACTCTCCATTGATTGGGTCTTTCAGTCCGTTTTCAATAAATGTTTTGCAAAAAACACGGTTGGTTTCATCACTGAAAAATTTCCGTTCAAAATGATTTTGCTTGTAATTTACCTCTTCTAAAATGTCTTCTTGTTCGGTACTAGCAACCGTTACCATAATCCCGTAACCTTGTTCCGATAAAAGTTTGGTAGTAACATCCGTTCTTGCATCAACAACAATCGGCTGTCGTAAATAGCCGTCTTTAGCACCGTCCACAAGTGTATAACGATACGTAGGAATGCCACTCTCACAACCGAAGGTTGTGTAGGTGTCAAGTAACATTCTTCGTTCCATTTCTCTTGGGTCGTCAATGTTGTTGGTGTCTAAATGTTTTAAGTAATCTTTTGGTGTGCGTTAAAACCTAGTTTGTAACCCAAGAAATATTCAAACAATGCTCTGCTGTTTCCGCCACCTAAAAGTCGGTGCGATTCATCGGGAAATAATTAAATCAAAGTCGGTCGGTGAGAATAGTGTTTTGTATTTGTTGTTTACCATTAACGATTGAATGGTGGTAACAACGATGTCGGCTTTACGCCAATCCGTTTTTCTTCTCTTTGTAAACAACTGTTGTAATGTCGTTTTTTTAAATAGTTGGTAAAATCTTTCTGCTTGTTCTTCCAATTCCAAACGGTCAACCAAAAATAAAATGCGTCTTGCGTTTCCAGTTCTGTAAAAGAGTTTGATCAATGCAGCAGCAGTCAAGGTTTTTCCTGTACCTGTTGCCATTTCCAATAAGAGACGCTTTTTGCCTTCGTTGCTGATTGTTGAACCGCTTTTGACTGCTTCAACTTTTGATAATAGCGAAGGAAACGACGCTAAATTGAAAATTAAATCCTTCTTTTGTGTTCGTCTTGAAACTCTGGTATTTGTTTGTAGTTCGGAAGTTGAGTTAAAACAACATAGTCGTCATTAATTTCTTCGCTAACTAATTTACTTGGCTCGGGATTAAATTGATAATATTGTTTGATGGATTCAAGTGTCGGGAATACTTGTATTTGTTCAGGGTTTCCAGTTTCAATGTTCCATAAATAATGAAGCGTTCCGTTTGGAAAGGATAATGAATTTAACCTTTTGAGATTTGGCATAATTTCTTGCTTGTTCTTTTCCCAACAAGTGGATTCAAACTTTCTTTCTTAGCTTCTAAAACAAGTATTGGGTTTTGGTTTTCGTCAACCAGTAAAAAGTCGATGAAACCGTTTTTGAATGTTCAAAGTCTTCGCCTAAATCGTCCATTGTGATGGAAGATTCAAGTTTAATAGTCGCCTTACTCTTGTCCAGTGTCAAAGAAGCTCCACCCTGATTCCTCAAGGAGTTTATTAATTTTTATTCTTGGCTTTTGCTTCTTTCTGCCATTTAATTCAATACAATTTCCAGTCGGTTAAGATACTCAAAATTACGTTTTAAAGTCCGTTACCGTTCCGTGGTGGGTGGGAGAATTGGCTCTTTTGCAAGCTTGGGTTTGTGTGTCGGCTTGTGCGGCTTGCGTAAATGTGCCAATTGTGTGTCGGCAGCATTTCAATTTGTTTGTGCGGTGGGGAAAAATAAAAATATAAGTTGGTCAGCGGGTCGGTTAAGATGCTGTCCATTTGCAATATTGTTTCTGATGTCTTTGGTCACCTGTCAAATGGTTTGTCTTTGTTTTATGTTTAAATTTTCCGGTCGGTCGTTTGTCGTTGTAACGGTCGTCCACCATTGGCTATAACGTTTGGCGCTTGGCGAAGAAGCGGATTTCGAAGCACAAAACTGTCTGCCAGCATGAACTTGATACGAAGCACAAAACTTCATTTAAGCACTTTGAACCCGCTTTTTTGCCAAAACGCCTGTTATCTACTGGGCTACTGTCATCAGGAATCATCGTTTCAAGTTTCGTAGTCATGTTATTAAGGTTCGTTAATTGCTCTCTTTAATGATTCAAAATATTTGAGCGTGTTCTTTATCAATGTCCATAAGTTTCTTCCATTGCGTCAGGTAGTAACATAATTAACTCATCATGTTTTGTTGCCTTTTCAAATGTCGTGAAATGAGAGAAGTGATGCAGTATTTTTAAATTATGAGTGTTGCCAATAATAAGTCAATTCGGTTATCAACTTCTCCAGTTGAGTCAGAGATTTCATCAAAGTATAAATTTCGAAATCGTCTTAAAGCATTTGGCATAAGTGTAAGCTATCGTCTTCCAATTTGCAACCGTCTTTATGAAACTTGAATAGAATTTGAAACAAATAAACATACTCAGATTTAAGTCTCAAACTTTTAGGTAAAGGGATTATTTGAAGAGTTGTCTTCACCGATTCAATGTAGATAAAATAGTAATGACAACGGGTGTTTAGGATTACTGTTGTATTTATTGAGTTGTGATGAATCTTTTAGGAAGGAGAAAAATTCAAAATTGTGTGTAGAAATAAAAAGTTGCTTGAAACAATTGATTGCGGCCTCTGGCTGCAATAGGTCTTCGCCTTTTCTAAAGAAGCGAGAGTTTATTAGAGAATAAATCTGTGCTATATGATTTGCATCAAGACTTGGGATTGGGTCGTCAATAAAATAATTGTTTCTTCGTTTCTTTCTCTCCGTGAAAACATCTAATGTAACTAAAAATAAGCGAATGAGGTACAGTCTCCCACCTTCGCTTAAATTTTCAGCAAAATCATTTCCTCTTTGCAATGCAAATCTGTCGTCCATTGTTAGATGAATTTTTATGTCTTCACGATTTAAAAAAATGCCTTAATAAAATTTATCAAGTTCTTTTTGCCAGCAACAACATCTTTTTAAGTTTTGCTAAAGGGTTCATTGTTCTTAGATTTTAATTTTAGCAATTAGACAATCGTATTTTCTTAAACATTCAACAGAATAATTTTTCGCATTTTCTTTGACCATATCTCTCTGTCCAAGAAGTCAGCAACAGGATGTTTTTAATTTCTCCGAGCTGTATTTTGCTGTTCATTAAGTTTTTACAAAAGCGTTATGAGTATCAATTATTTTTGGATGTCCCAACAATCCAGTTCACCTAACACCGTCTACAGAAACCAAATCATATTCAATTACTGTGAGAGAAATTAAAAATATTTCCGTTCTCTTTTCTATCTAATTCGTCTGAAAAGCTCTTTAAAATTTCTTATATACTTTTTTATTTCCTTCCATTTCTCAACTTGTTTTCAAATTCGTTTGTGGCATTTTATCAGTAAAGTCATTTTACTTTTCGGTATGTTTTAGGATTGTCAAGTGCCGTTGATTCGTTTGTTAGTAACAGCTTGCAATTTTCTTTCAGAGCAGGAGTTTGGCAGAAGCATTTAGCTTGGTGTTAAGTAAATTATATCTGTCTTTTGTAATTTTATTTCACATAAAAGGAACAATCTTCTTTGTTATCGTGGGTATGCAATTCAAGCCCTTCTTTTGCCCACTTATAAAATATCATTGTTGTTTTCTAAAACTTCAATGACTTCTGTTTGAAGTGGCTCTACTTTTAGAATAGCCTCAACGCTATCATAAATAGTTTACGCTTTGCGTAAAACTATTTTATCAATTTCGTTTTTGTCGTTGCTTGCAAGTGCAGTCTTTTGATTTCTGCTAAGATGTTCGCATCTACAATTAATATTGTGCTGCAAGGTTATTTTTCCAACTTGTGTTTTATTCCTTTTAAGTGTCCTTTGTTGAACTCTATTGGACTCTGTTAAAAGCATCAATCTTTATTGTCCAAATGCCTCATTGGTATGCTTCCATCCTTCGAGATTGTTAAACTCGTCTAGGCAGGTTGGTGGTTGCCTTTTTTCCAATAATAGTTTCTGTCCCCTCAATGGAATTTATTCGGTCTTCATTTTTTCAATCTCTTCTCTGATTCCTACATTCTGTCCAACATCAAAGGAAATTGCATCCAAACTTTCATTCGTATCCCTTTTGTTGCTTGATAAGCTCTAGATTGAATACACCACTCCATATCCAAATGTTGTCAAGTCAGCCTGTGTAAAGTTCTTTCTTGTCATCATCGCAAACAATCTTAAAGCTCCCTGCACGTGGATATTTTTCGTGAATTTGTTTGTCCCGAAGCGAAGAAAATATTCGCAAGTTGTTGTCTTGCCTGAATAGTTCAGCCATAAATTACATTCTTCTCCTTGAAGTCTTTTATGCCGTCTGTGAATTGTCCCACTTGTAGTCCTTGAAAACTCAGATTGTTTTGCCAAGTTGAATCTTTCTAATCATTATTTGTTTGTCATGGTAAATGAAAAAGTTTGGTTTATGCATTCAGTTCAAAGTTAGCAGTGTC
>JADKAC010000004.1 GCA_016715425.1 Bacteroidota bacterium | reverse complement strand
ACCCTGAGTGGGGGAGAAGCACAACGTGTAAAACTTGCAGAAGAATTATCGAGAAAAGATACAGGAAATACTTTTTATATTTTGGATGAACCTACTACCGGATTACATTTTGAAGACATCAGGGTATTGATGAATGTAATTAATGATCTGGTAAATAAGGGAAATACCGTATTAATTATTGAACACAATCTTGATGTTGTTAAATTAGCTGATCATATTATCGACCTTGGTCCAGAAGGAGGACATGGTGGAGGGAATATTATTGCAAAAGGCACCCCCGAAGAGATCGTTAAAGTTAAAGAAAGTTATACAGGAAAATTCCTTAAAGCCGAATTGAAATTATAACTTTGTTTTTCCTGTAGATTTAAAAAATCTTTTCCATAATGGCTGATGAGAATCTTCATCGGTATAATAATCGTGGTAGGTTGAATCACCATATCCATAACCATATCCATATCCGTATCCATATTCAGTTCCACTTGCGTTCGCATCATTAACAACAATACATAAATTGGTCAACTTGTTGTGATAATATAACCTGTTAATATTTCCTATAAAATTTATTTTTGAATAATTTGCTCTAACTATATAAATGGAAAGATCAACCTTCGCCATTAATGGTAAAGCATCAGAAACAATTCCCACCGGAGGCCCATCGATAATTACATAATCGTAATTTGCTTTCAGGTAATCTAAAAGGATATCTGTTTCTATGCTAATCAATAATTCCGCCGGGTTCGGTGGCACAGGTCCTGCAGTTAAAATATCGCAACCGCATTCCTCAAGAAAATTGTATGCACTCTTCCGGCTTGTATTGTCTTATTAAAATATTACTTCCACCTTTGTCATTTTTTAATCCCAGTGCTTTGTGAATTTTCGGTTTGCGAAGGTCAAAGTCCACAAGTATTACTTTTTTGCCTATTGCACCAATTACATTGGAAAGATTAAGTGCCATAAAAGTTTTTCCTTCCCCGCTCACAGTTGATGTAATAGAAATTAATTGTCCATCTGTTTTATTATTGGTCAAAAAGTATTGAATATTGCTTCTTATAGTCCTGAATGCTTCAGCAATATGTGATTTTGGATTTTTAACAACAACAATTTGTGCAAGATCTGAGCGGCCTTTCAAATATTGTGGCAATACGCCGAGTAAAGGAATGTTTGTAGCTTTTTCTACATCCGGCACACCAATTATCGTATGATGGGATACGAACTTTAAATAAACATGAGCAAAACTTAAACCTAATCCCAACAACAAACAAATACCCCAAATTTGTGGTTTTACCGGTGCAACTAATCCACCTTTTTTTCCTGCATCAAGAATTATATAATCACTGCTCATTCCGGCAAGCGTAATTTCATATTCTGATTGTTTTTCAAGCAACAATAAATAATACTTTTCTTTGAGGTCATTTAATCTTGTTAATCGGGCGTATTCAGATTGAATTTCGGGAAGTTCTAAAAATTCATTTTCATATTTCCTTTGTTCTTCTGTGAGATACTTTTTGCGAACATTCAACTTCTCCTCGGCATTGGAAATTGCTTCTTTAAAATTTAATTTTACCTGATCTATCTGCCTGTTAATTGAGGCTAGACGAGGGTCGCTTGCCGGCACGCTCAAACCGAGATCTTCCCTTTCCTTTTCAAGCGATAATAACGAATTTAAATAGGGTGAAAAATCATTGAATTTAAAATCACCGAAATAATTGGCAAGTGCTGCTATGTCATTATTTTTATTATTTGTAAAATCTTTCAGCCACTGTAAACTTTTTTCTTCCAGCATCACTTCAAATTTCGACTGGTCAATGCCACTCAGTTTTTGCACTACATTTGTCTCCGACAACTCAGGGCTGATGATGAGGTTTTCCTTTTTAAAATCTTTTAGTATGGTTTCCTGATCGTAGAGTTCTTTTTCCAACGAGTCGATCTGGTCCTGTATAAATGAGATGATCAATTTTGCACCTGTTGCCTTTCTATCTAAACTAAGATTTACAATTTCATCAGCAATGGTATTTACAACATCCATTGATTTAGTGCTGTTTTTATCGCGGTAATTAATAATAATTTTCCCCCCATAGAGATTGTCAACATCAATATCGATTTCGCCTTCAATTTCTTCAGCTATAGAATTGATGTCATTGATCACAAAATAAAAGTGTTTGGAATAATTAGATTTGGCCTTATTTATCAAGTGCGATTTTATATTAAATGCAGGTGTATTATAACTTTTATCAAATTCATAGTCAAATTTCAGATCCTCGCCATTATATTCATACAGTATACTGTAATTTTTTTCATTGGTAATTTGAAAATCGATCTTTGAGCCTATAATTACTGAATCTATTATTTCTATTTCGGTAATAAAAGGTGATGCTTTATAAATCTCACCTGATTTAACACGTTCGCTGAGATAATAGGAAATATCCAAAGGCAGAGATTTAAGTGCCTGAATTTTATATCCTTTTGAATTTAAAACTGTCATTTCCTCATTAAGCCTGTCGGCATTTGGTGAAGACACCAATATTCCAAGATCTATCGAATTATCTTTTGACCTGTCTTTAAATTGAACATCAGCCTGAGATTCGTAAACCGGAGTTGCATATCTGATATACAGGAATGCAAAAACGAGAACAATAATAAAATAAATAACGATCCACCATCTTGTGATCCAGGCAACAGTTAAAAATAGTTTCCAATCAAACGAATGGTCTTCTGGTTGAGTTTTTGTATTTGATATAGGGAATTCGCTGTTAGACATTAGTTTTTTTATTTGTTCAGATTTGCAAAAAATGCATAAATAACAACTATACTGGAAACCGTTGTTATTATCGGGGATATCTCACGGAAAAAATGTGCATTTAGTCCGGGTTCAATATAAATGATATCATTGGGCATAACATAAGCTTGCGCTTTATTAATATCCTCTATCCCTGAAAGGTCTATTTCCTCTGTTAGTTTTTCACCATTTACTGTTCGCAAAATTTTTATTTTAGAGGACCGTGCGTTTTCGGGTATTCCCCCTGCTTGTCCTATTGCATCCAATACAGTTAAATCGGGTCGTGAAATCAATAATTGTTTTGCATCAGAACCACCTCTATAAATGGTAATAAATTTATTAGTGATAACAATATTCACAAATGGATCTATATAATATTCACTATATAACTTCGTTAACATCAATTCTGTTTCCTGCTCCGTTTTATTGTTTACATTAACCAGTCCAACGATCGGAAGATTTACCTCCCCATTTTGGTTAATGGTATATGGCATTGAATTTCTGATCACCTGAGGATTTAATGAATTCACATCAGTGGTGATCTGTGATTCTATCAATATATACCCTTTTAGGATAAATATATAATTCGATTACATCGCCTTGCTTTAATTTAAAATCGCGTGGAATGCTATCCAGAAAACTTTGGTATTGAAAATCTTTTTTGGCATCTAACATTCTGTTCGGGTGCATGATGCCGCAGGCTTGCAAAAACATAAAACAACAGGTAATAACAAAAAAGTTTTTTAAACCCTTGTAATTTGCAAAATGAGCCCTATAACCTTCAGATTTAAATTTATTCATTTTTATTTAGTGGGGTGATTTAGGTCAACAAATATAGACTTTTGTGTTTTAATCTCCTTGTGGTGCATCGTAAATATATTAGGTAATGTGCACGTAATTTTTCATTTTGTTTATCCAGCGTTTCGAAAGTAGAGTTTTGACTTATATATTCAGGGATCAAATCTTTCATAATTGCCACAGTTCTATCGGTATTATTCTTTTGCAGGGCTATCCAAAGCTGGTCCATGCAGCCACTTACATGGTCAGAATCCTGATGAGCGGTCAAGGCGATCTTAATTTTGTGATGATGTGTTGCCAATGTGTTTTCATTAGTATTCAAAAGTTCTTCATGCAATTTTTCTCCGGGGCGCAAACCGGTGTAAACAAACTGAATATCTTTCTCCGGTTTTAATCCACTTAATTGAACCATTTTAGTTGCCAAATCAGTAATTTTGATTGGAGAGCCCATATCAAAAAGGTAAATCTCACTGGTTTTACCCATCGTAGCTGCCTCTAACACTAATTTACAGGCTTCCGATATGGTCATAAAATACCTTGTAACATCCGGATGCGTTATGGTGAGTGGACCTCCGGATTCAATTTGCTTTCGGAAATAATTTACTACCGATCCGTTTGAACCTAAAACATTTCCAAATCGAGTTGTAATAAATAAGGTGCTGCAATTTAGATCCTTCGATTTTTCCTGAACATAAATTTCAGCAGCTCTTTACTTGCACCCATAACATTTGTAGGGTTTACTGCCTTGTCGGTAGAGATCATAATAAATTTTTCTACCTGATTCTGAACAGCTAGGTCAATAAGATTTTTTGAGCCGAAAACATTAACATGAATAGCCTCTAATGGGTTTAATTCCATAAGCGGTACATGTTTATATGCCGCGGCATGAAATACAATATTAGGTTGATGTTGATGAAATAATTGTGTAATTCTTCGATTATTTGTTATATCGCATACAATAAATTCGACTTCCAAACCCGGTAAGCGGCGCAGTCTGAAGTACAATTCCATTTGCAAATCAAATAGTGCAGTTTCAGCCTGATCGATCAATATTAATTTTTTCGGTGCATATGTTATCAATTGTTTTACTATTTACTTCCTATTGAACCGGCAGCTCCTGTAATTAGAATGATCTTTTGTGAGATCTGTAATTTAATATTTTCATTCTCTATCTGAATCTGTTCACGGCCTAACAGATCTTCTATTTTTATTGCACGCAGTTGATGCAGACTCAGTGTCCCTTTTATCCAATCCTCTACCGGCGGAACATATTTCACATGAATTTGATATAACAAACAGGTATCAACGATCTCATTTTTTTTATTGTTGTCAAGGTCGTGTATACCAATGATCAATTCCTTTACGGAATGTTTTTTAATAAGTTCATTTATTTTTTTTATGGATAAATTTTTACACCCTCTATTGTTTTATTAATCTTGGAATTGTTATCATCCAGAAAACCAATAATTTGATAATTTTTACTATTGTCGTTGCGCAATGCATTCAAAACACTTACACCTCGTCGGCCGGCTCCATAAATTATTACTGGTATTGGGGAGACATTGTGTTTTGTCGATTGATAAAATAATACTTTTATTACATATCTGCTGGAAGGCCAATAGCGATATATTTAAAACAACATGAATAATTGCTATTGAGGCAGGCAGGATCAGAAATGCCCCTCAAGGCTTGATTAATAAGTGAAATGGATATACAAATTATGGTGGCTGTAATTCCGGCTTTAATTAGGCGTTTAGCATCGGCAATTCCGCTGTGGCGAATAATTCCATCATAGGATTTAAAAATGAGAAAGCACAATGCAAAAATTGCAGTTGTTGCAAGTGTATTATTTACAAAATCGGAAAATGATATTATTTCAATATTAAAATTGAATCGCAATATATATGCTAAGCCATAGGTAAAAATGGTAATAACTATATCAAACCTAAGCACGATCCATTTAGACAAGATATGGGTGCCGAATTTCCTATTAATATAATTTTTCAAGTTGTCAGCCATAATTCTCCCATTGGATCAACTATCTGATTTTACGATCCTTATTTCAATCTCCGCTTTAAAAATTAAACAATGGAAAAGCCGGAGGCATTCTTTAACGCGAAAAACACGGGGTATTAACAAAGTTACGTGAAAGTGCTGTTTAAAAGATTTAAGGAGATTTCCGCTTAAGAATCTATGCCTTAATACATTCCTTAATAGTTTCGCATATTTCCGACAGGTCGTCGGGGTGAAGGGAAGAGCCTGATGGCAAGCATAAACCTGAGTTGAATAAGGCCTCAGAATTGCCATTATTAAAGGATGGAAAGGATGAGAATACGGGTTGAAGATGAAGTGGTTTCCAAAGTGGTCTGCACTCAATATTTTCATTTTCCAGTGCCGAGATAATTGTCAAATTATTTGTGCCCGTAAATGCCGGATCTACCGTAATTGTGGTAAGCCATCTGTTGCTGAAAGTATTTTCTAATTCCTGTAAAAATTCTATTCCGGGAGTATCTGAAAGTAATTCACTATAGAGTTCAAAATTTTTTCTGCGTTGCTGAATACGAGTTCGCATTTCCATCTGCCCGCATCCTATAGCAGCACAAATATTACTCAATCGGTAATTGTACCCAATTTCAGAATGTTGGTAGTGTAATGCTTTGTCTCGAGATTGCGTTGCAAGAAAACGCGCTTTCTCAATTGCATTTTTATCCTCTGAAAAAAGTGCACCGCCTCCTGATGTGGTTATGATCTTATTTCCATTAAAGGATAAAACACCGAATTTGCTGAATGTTCCGGTGTATCTATTGTTATATTTTGAACCTAAAGATTCCGCTGCATCCTCAATTACAGGAATTTCATATTCTTCCGCAATTTCTAAAAGCTCCTTCAATTTACAAGGCATACCATATAAATGCACTATAATGATCGCTTTTGGTTTTTTATTTTTATTTATGCAAAATTCAATAGCCTTTCGCAAAAGAACAGGATCCATATTCCATGTTTCCATTTCACTATCCACAAAAACAGGTATGGCTTTTTGATAAAGAATAGGATTTGCTGTGGCAGAAAAAGTAAAGGTTGGACAAATTACATGATCTCCGGCTTCAACTCCGCTTAATATTAATGCCAAATGAATGGCAGATGTTCCCGAATTCAATGCCGCACAATTTCCTCCCCCTAAATAATTTGCAATTTCTTTTTCAAATCTATCCACATATGGACCAAGCGGTGCTATCCAATTGCTCGCAAATGCCTCTTGAACATATTTAATTTCATTCTCCGACATATGGAGGGGATAAATAAATTCGTTTATTTTGAGTGAATGCCATTTAATACCTTTCGTATTTAATTTTTTGGTTTTATATACTATCTGAAAAATAGTTAAAATTGATTATTATGTAGGATCATGTTTTTTTACTGGGTTCCCAAAATAAATTCCTGGCTCTGTTATGTTTTTTGTGACAATACCTCCCATACCTATTGTTACATTATCACATATCTGAATATTTTGTTTCACTGCAAGAACCGGTTCCAAAATAAACGCAATTATGGATACGACAATTACCACTAATATTAGCGCCGGGACCTGTTGTGAAATAATCTCCTATCTCGCAATTGTGTCCTATTGTGGTATTTAAATTTAAGTGCGCATGTTTTCCAATTTTAATATTACAGGTTAATATGGTACCTGCAGTTATGATACTTCCCTCTCCTATTTCTACCCAAGAAGATATAATTGCATTTGGATGAATAAGTCGAGCAAAGTTGTTTCAGATGGTAAATTTTCTACAATCTTTTCTTTGAAATGGGTCGCCAACTGCAACAACTACATCAAAAAGTGCCGGGTTAAATTTGATTGCGGGATGATCTGAATACCCATAAATTCTGGGTCTAAAATTTTCGTCTGAAACCATAAAACTAACATATTCATTCATTTTTCTATCAGTCGGTTTTATTATATCAATAAGGCAACAAAGCACTTCGCTGCCAAAGCCGCCAATCCCAAATATGCAGGTTTTTTAATTACCATTTTTTTAATTAATTTTATTTTTATTATCTGCTATAATTATTGGTTTTCTTTCCACATCAAGATCCTTTAACTCCAAACTTGCATCCGGCTGTATATTCTTCCCTCTAAATATTACCCCAATTGTATTAAAAAATATATTAAGATCTAAAGCTAAAGATAAATTTTTAACATATTGAATGTCAAATTGAAGTCGATCGTTCCATGTCAAATTATTGCGACCGTTTATTTGAGCTAACCCTGTTATGCCGGGCCTTACCTGATGTCTGATTTTTTCTTCTGGTGTATAATATTGTAAATATTTTACTAATAGTGGTCGTGGACCTATTAAACTCATATCTCCTTTTAAAATATTTATAAGTTGGGGGATCTCATCTAGGGAACTCTTTCTTAATAAACGACCAAACTGTGTAAGTCTACTATTATCAGTATTATTTGTAG